>NZ_JBXCIY010000006.1:0-65015 GCF_056786395.1 Paenibacillus sp. Y951
ACAAAGAGGCTAGCAACTATGCCTTAACGTCACAATTGCTAGCCTAAACGTCGTGTCACGACGGGATTTTGTGGATTTTAATTAGTGCCCGTTTCAACAGAATTTCCCAAATTGCTACTCCAGTCGCTCCAGCTACCCGCATAAAGCTTTACATTACTGAAACCAGCTTCCTGCAAAGCGAAGAAATTCGGTGTCGCCGTGACACCTGAACCACAGTAGACAATCACTTCAGCATTCTTATCTATCGATGCAAAACGCTGAGCTTGTTCTTCAGCACTTTTCCATGACCCGTCAGCTTTCTTACCTTCTTGCCAGAAATGATTGATTGCCGATGGAACATGTCCTGCTGCTTTATCAATTGGCTCTACCTCGCCACGATATCTTGCGCCATCTCGTGAATCTATAATTACTGTCCCTGCAACACCAATCTTGCTACGCACATATTGCTGATCGACCAGTATATGATCATTCAATAATACAGGTAGCTCGCAGTCTTGTACTCGATCTGGAATGTCCATACTAACTGCAAGTCCAGCTTCTTGCCAAGACTTGAACCCGCCTTCTAGCACATATACTTCTCCGTCAAAACCAATCCATTGCAACAACCAACGAAGACGAGATGCCATAGCACCACCTTGATCATCATAGGCTACAACTACTGATCCAGTTGTAATACCAATTGTTCCAAAAAATTGTGCCACCGTCTGTGGATCAGGTAACGGATGTCTGCCGCCTACTCCATCTGGACGTTTTCCACTTGATAGATCATAACTTAGATTAGCATAATGTGCTTGTGGAATATGACCTTCACGATAAGCAAATTCCCCAGCATCTTCATCTGCAAGATCATATCTAACATCTACAATAACAAGCTGAGCATCATCAGCGTTTGCTGCTGTTAACTGCTGCTGCAACCATTCCTTACTAACGAAATATGACATATTGCTCCTCCTAAAACTTTTTGTGACTTCCTGAGTTGCTTCCTGCAAATAAAAAGTTACTTCGGAAGCATTATCTAAAACTTTTTGTGACTTCACTTGTATTGCTTCATAATAATAATAATAATAAGAAGTCGCATCGGAATCCTTTTTAATTCAATACCTTTGCATTTAGTTTACTCCATTAATTAATTGTGTACTAGCCTATATATTGTATGTATTCACAGCAATGAACATGATTAATCAAATATGAATTTATTATGACTGCATTCTCCCAAACTAATTTATAGGTACAGCAACAAAGAGGACCATCTCAGTGAGAAAGCCCTTATATTTCAATAATAGTCTACCGCTTTGGCTTACTTGGCGTTAATTGTGTTAATATTTTGGGTCCTGCTTTCGTAATTGCAATCGTATGTTCAAATTGTGCAGTTAGCGCATGATCGACTGTTCTTGCTGTCCATCCATCGTGTTCAATATAAATTTCTGGAGATCCTGTTGATAGAATCGGCTCGATCGTAATAACCATACCTTCTTCAAGCTTAATGCCAGATGTTCGCGTACGTACATGGTGCACATGTGGAGCTTCATGTAACTCCCTACCAATACCATGCCCGAGAAAAGAAGCAATCACTTGAAAGCCCTCTCGTTGCGCCCTTTGCTCGATCGCATAACCAATATCTGAAATATCATTACCGATGTTCGCTTGAGCCAATCCAGCTCGAAAAGCTGCCTTTGCTGCTCTTACTAACCGACGAGCTTGCGGTGATACTTCACCAACCATATACGTCCATGCGGAATCAGCCTTCCAACCTTTATAATCAGCAACGATATCAATCGTAACGATATCCCCTTTTTCTAGCTTATAGGAACTTGGAAATCCATGACATGCTACTTCATTTACAGAGATACAACTCGCATATGGATAGCCTTTATGACCTTTTTGTGCAGGATATGCACCATGCTCAACCATATACCAATCAATGAATCGATCGATTGCCGCTGTTGTTATTCCAGGGACACATTTCCCCACTAATGCTTTATGACATCCTGCAACAATTTTACCTGCTCGCGCAATTCGTCTAATTTCCTCAGCTGTCTTTGGAACAATCGACTGCATCGTTAACACCTCCCACTTAAATATATTCCGCGAAACTAAGCTTCATGCTCATTTTATGTCGATGCATGTCCGATACTAAGTATGTTTTAACGTTCCAACTAAGCAATGATTACTACCTCAACGCTGAATTACTTACGCTGACAACGCAAAAAAGAGCCTGATGAGCGCTTTGCGCCTATCAGACTCTTTTCCGTATATTTGACCTATACAGCCGAGGAGTTCATTCTTCCAAGTTCATCCTCAACTAGTGAGGTTAATTCATCTTCATAGCCGCCAGTAATTCGATACTTACGGACATACTCTTTCACAAATTTCCTTGGGTCCTTAGGTTGGAATATTCTCGTCAATTCCTTCAGGCTTTCCTTGACTTCATTTTGGCTGTGCTTTGCCATGAAATCTCCTCCCTTATATAATAATGGATGGTCGTCCTATAGTACTACTCGAGAACAACAACAAGAAGTTGTCGTCATCGTTCCGACTCTTATTCCTCCTTAGGTGTAATTCATTCCACGGCTAATAGGTAACTGTTTCAATATTCTTACTATTATAACATTTCAGATAACAATATAAAAGCATTTCAATGATTAGAAAATTTTATCGATATTGTAAAGGTATGTGTGCTCTCTACAATAATTGTTCATCATTACTAGTATTGTCGAAAGAGGTCGAATCATGAGCTTTGTCCTGCGATTGTCTTTGCTTTCTAAACATTTGCAAATAGATAATTACACCGATAATGGCTACAACTACTCCAAATATCACCAATACGAGCGCTGCAACATTTTGCCACAATACGACCTCCTCCTTCCTACTATTATTTTACATTATTTTCTTGATTACTTCATTAGTCTATAGTTGTATTTTCAAAATGCGGGCTTGTTGAATTTCCTCTTAACAATAATAGTTCAACAAGCGGGCTTTCAGAGCCGAGAAGATGGAGTGCTACTTGAGAAAGGCGGAAGCGCAAGTGTACGTGTTTGGTACACGCGAACCGTACTTTCCAAGTTCACTTCATATTCGATGCCGATTAAGCTTCTTGCATCACTTCGTTATCAAAGTCTGCTTGTTGAATTTCCTCTTCTGTAAGCACCACTTGCCCACGCGAGTAACTCATCATGCTCATCATATAAAGAAGCTGTTATAGTATTAGTACGCTTGGTACAATGTAAAAGTTCCGCCTTGCAGAAAATTTTTCCAGAAGCGACATTAGATAAAAAATGAGTGTTCATCGTTGCTGTAACTGTATTCTCTCCTGTTCCAAGCATAATAATTAACCCCATAGCATTATCGAGCATTGACATCATTACTCCGCCATGTACTATCCCCATTAAATTTTTATGATGGTCAGCAAGTTCAAGCGAAATAATAACCGATTTTTCCGTAGCTTCAACCAATTCACAACCTAAATATCCCCAAAATGTTGATTTGGCAAGCTCCTGTAGCTGCTCATATCTGTTCTGATCATTCATGTTGTTGTTCCTCTTCTACCAACTTACGTCTAAGCACTTTTCCAACCATAGTCTTTGGCAAGCTATCTCTGAACGCATATTGATGAGGCACTTTAAATGCAGCTAACCTTTCTCGACACCAAGCATCCAATTGCTCATCTGAAACCATATAGTTATCCTTCAATACAATAAAGGCTTTCACCGTTTCTCCGCGATAAGCATCTTTAATACCCACTACTGAAGCTTCGGCTATTCCAGGATGTTCAAAAAGTACTTCTTCAATTTCACGAGGATAAATGTTAAATCCACTTGCGATAATAATATCTTTAATCCGATCCATAATGATGAAGTAACCGTCTTCGTCCATCTTCGCTAGATCACCCGTTTTTAGCCACCCATCAGCAAGAACCTCATCAGTTGCTTCTTGTCTATTCCAATAACCGCTCATCACTTGAGGGCCTTTAACAATAAGTTCACCTAATTGTCCTGGTGGTAATCGTTCACCAGTCTCAACGGAGATAATGGCAGCATCCGTATCTGGGAATGGCAAACCTATCGTTCCAATTTTTCGTTTCCCCCATATCGGATTAGCATGTGTAACTGGTGAAGTCTCGGTTAAGCCATAGCCTTCAATTAACCTGCCTCCAGTTAAGCTTTCAAATTGCTCTTGTACTTCTAATGGCAACGCTGCAGAACCACTAATACATACTTCAATTGAGGATAAATTTAATGGTGTTGTTTGTTTTCTTGCAGCTTGTATTAACGCAACATACATCGTTGGAGCACCTGGGAAAATTGTAGGCTTCATCGTATCTATCGTTTTCAATACTTCATTGACATCAAATTTTGGTAGGAGCACGAGACATCCTGCTGTTCGTACCGACATGTTCATTAGTACCGTTAACCCAAATACATGAAACAACGGCAACGCTGCTAAATACCTCTCTTCTCCAATTTTAACTCGACTACACCATTCCATCGTTTGTAATGTATTAGTAACGAGATTACGATGAGTGAGCATAACTCCCTTAGGAGTTCCTGTTGTACCTCCTGTATATTGCAAAGCAGCTAATTCATGATGCTGAGCTAATGTAGGTCGCTCATATGATAAAGATTTTTTGGTTAATAGTGTACTCCAAGCGACATATCCATCCTGACCATATGGGATTACCGACTTAAACCCTTCCTTGCGTTGCTTAATCGGATACAGTAAATTTTTGGGGAATGGTAAGCCATCCTTAATAGAAGTGACAATTACATTTTTCAATTTCGACAATGGCCCATTCTCAGGATCTTTGCCTCTAACTCGCTCGATTCTTGGGTAAAGTAGATCTAAAGTAATTAATGATATTGCACCGCTATCCTGCAATTGATGCTTCAGTTCGCGCTCTACGTACAAAGGATTCGTCTGCACAACAACTGCACCAGCCAGCAATACGCCGTAATAAGCAATTACCGCCTGCGGACAGTTAGGTAACATAATTGCTACGCGGTCTCCTTTATGGATGCCTAGTCTACCTAATCCTCTTGCTAGTTGATCAGCTGCTACATATAGTTGTTGATACGTTAACGTCTTACCCATGAAAGAGATAGCTGACTTATTAGCATAATTAGTCGCCGAATCAATCAAAAACTGAGCAATATTAACTTCAGGGTAATCGATTGTAGTTCGTATATCCTTAGGATAATGCTTATGCCATATTTTATCGGACGACTGCTCAACCTCAGTTTCTGCTTCTGCTTCTGCTTCTGCTTCTGCTTCTGCTTCTGCTTCTGCTTCTGCTTCTGCTTCTGCTTCTGCTTCTGCTTCTGCTTCTGCTTCTGCTTCTGCTTCTGCTTCTGCTTCTGCTTCTGCGCTAGTATCCTCGACTTGTTCCGTACTTTCAACTACTTCTTCGCTCGATACCTCTGATTCTACTTGAACATCTCTTTCGGTCTCTTTCTGCGTCTCATCATGAACATTGGAGTGTTGAGGATTTTGTGATTCCATACTAGATCACTCCTTCACACAATATATTGCTCACTTCCGATAACCTTTGCAGCGATTTGGCGTTTCAATGTAATGACGTCTGTGAGAGATGCTTTCGTTAATTTCTTCACAATCGATAATTGCATACGCAATGTGTCACCTGATTCCATTCGCACAAGTGCTGTTCTAGCAATACTCTCAATTTGTTCCATAGCTTCTTGCACATAAACTTTTGTCATCATTGCTACAATAGAAGACTCATCATGATCAAGTCGAAGTAGTAATCGTTTCTGAGCTCGTAAGTAAGCGCTCTCCATTGCAAACGTTAAAATCATTATATTAGCAAGCCCCTCTAATATTTCTTGTTCCTTTTCAAGCCTTGCACCATATCGCTGGACAGCAATACCACCAAGCATCAAAAATAACTTCTTCGCTTGCTTAATGCGATGACCTTCTAGACTTAGAACTCCTTCAAGATTAGGGGCCGATTGTGGTTCTAATAACTGCGCTTGCAGTTCTTGAATTTTATCAAGTAATGGTAGCTCGTTTTTCATTGCTTTCTTAATGAGTGTTCCGGGAATTAATAAGCGATTAATCTCATTCGTACCTTCAAATATGCGGTTAATTCTTGAATCTCGATAAATTCGCTCAACCTTATATTCCTTAATAAATCCATAGCCACCATGTATCTGCACAGCTTCATCACTTACAAAATCCAACGCTTCCGATGCAAATACTTTAACCATCGAACATTCCATCGCATATTCACCGATTGCTTTGGCTGCAAGTCTGCCGCTATGAGCAGCTGCATCGGATGAGGTTTGATCGATCTCAGATAGCATCGCATCCATCCAACCAGCAATTCGATAGACCATACTTTCCATTACGAAAGTAACAATATTCATATCCGCTAATTTAGCTCCAATTAGTGGATATGAGGAAATTGGCTGATTAAATTGCTTACGAACATTAGCATAGGAGGCTGCCAATTGAATCGCTTCCTTCGATGTACCTAGACAGGCTGCACCGAGCTTAAATCTGCCAATATTTAATATGTTAAAAGCAATCAGATGACCTTTGCCGATTTCACCTAATACATTATCAACAGGAACATGCACATCTTCAAAGTACAATGGACAAGTAGATGAGCCTTTTATGCCCATTTTATGTTCCTCAGGACCAATGCTAAATCCCCCCATATCGCGTTCTACAATGAATGCCGTGAACTGTTCATTATCTATTTTCGCATAGATGATAAATACATCTGCAAAGCCAGCATTCGTAATAAATATTTTCGAGCCGTTCAATATATAATGTTGACCATCGTCACTTAGCCTCGCACTCGTCTTCGCACCTAGTGCATCGGAGCCCGAAGCTGGTTCTGTCAGACAATAAGCGGCGATCTTTTCACCAGTTGCGAGTAGCGGCAAGTACTTTTCCTTCTGCTCAGTAGTGCCAAAAAAGACAATCGGAAGTGTTCCTATCCCTGTATGAGCACCTACCGACAAAGCAAATGATGAGCTTTTGGCTAACGTTTCTGCGAGTAATGTTGTACTGACCTTATCAAGACCTAGACCACCGTACTGTTCTGGTATATCCGCACTTAGCAAACCCTGCTCCCCAGCAATACGCATTAATTGAACCGTTAGTTCATAATTAAGTGCCTCAATCTCCGCATCCTTCGGAGCGATCTCAGCATCCACATATTGCTGTGCTGCTTCAGACATTAGCCGCTGCTCACTCGTAAAATCCTCAGGAATTGTAGTTAGCAGCGGATCACTATTCTCAATAACGAATCGTCCGCCGAAAGAAGTTACCTTCGTTATAGACATCATAATCACCTCCAAAATTATTGTTATCGTATTCCCCTTTCAGCAACGTTAGCCGATTATGCAACGTCAGCATAATCATCCCTCAGACAAGCGAATTGTTCAGTTGGAGTAGACCTCGAGCAAACCAGCTGCCCCCATTCCCCCACCAACACACATCGTGACAATGCCTAATCCCCCACCACGACGCGCTAATTCATGAATAAGTGTGACGCTTAACTTCGTCCCTGTACAGCCAAGTGGATGGCCAAGCGCGATAGCTCCCCCGTTCACATTTACCCGTTCAATCGGAATCGATAATTCACGAACAATCGGAATACATTGTGCAGCAAATGCTTCGTTCAGCTCGAATAGATCAATATCTTTGATTGTCACTTTAGCCTTGTCTAGTAACTTAGGGATTGCTACGATTGGACCAATTCCCATCACTTCTGGCGCTACCCCCGCTACAGCGTAATGACGAAATACAGCTAACGGCTTCAGTTCTAATTCCTTCGCCTTACTGCGACTCATTACTAATACAGCAGCTGCACCATCACTCATTTGCGAGGAGTTCCCTGCTGTAACTGACCCACCAATTGTGAACGCTGGCTTCAATGCTGCTAACCCTTGCGGTGAAGTCGTTGCACGAACACCTTCATCAAGCTTGAATTCAAAGCTTTTATCGCGATACTCGCCCTTTTCATTACAGATGGAACGCGTTACCACAATTGGTACAATCTCATCTTCAAATGCCCCTGAAGCAATGGCCCAAGCCGCTTTCTGATGACTACCAGTTGCAAATTCATCCTGATCCTCTCTAGTCACCCCATACCTGCGAGCTACTTCCTCTGCGGTATGCCCCATTCCCATATAAACTTCGGGGATACGATCAACGATATCGGGATGCGGTGATAATCTGAATCCTGTCATCGGCACATGGCTCATACTTTCGACACCACCCGCTACTATAACTTCAGCTTCACCGAGCTTAATTCGCTCAGCAGCATAAGCGATTGACTGTAAGCCTGAGGCGCAAAAGCGATTGACCGTTACCGCTGGTGTCGATTGCTCTAAGCCTGCATGAAGAGCTATTATTCTTGCCATATTCAAGCCCTGCTCACCTTCAGGCATAGCACAGCCAATGATGACATCTTCAATTAATGTCTTAGACATCGTCGGAACTGTAGCTAGCAGCCCTTCGATCACACTTTTCCCAAGATCTTCGGCTCTCGTATCTGATAAACTTCCTTTTTGGGCTTTCCCAACGGCTGTTCGTACCGCAGCTACAATAACCGCATCTGTATCATGATCATCGAAGTATTTGCTCGGCATCTCCCATTCTCCCTTCTAATTTGCTCTATATTAGTTACGAAGCGGCTTGCCTGTCTTCAACATATAACTCATTCTTGCCTGCGTTTTCGCCTCACCACATAGACTTAAAAATGCTTCGCATTCAAGATCTAGCAAATATTGCTCACTGACCATCTCACCGGAAGCAAGATCCCCCCCGCTTAATACATGTGCTAGCTTCGAGGCTATTAATTCGTCGTGACTGCTAATATATTTACCTAGCTTCATGGACTGAATAGCAAGCTTTAAGACGGCTTTACCTTCTTTGCCTGCTACCGCAACAAGTTGTTCCTTCGGCGCTTCATAACCTGCTTGGTCTAGTCGTAGTACTTCTTTCTTTGCCTCGGAAATCCGATTTTCCTGACGCATAATGACTCGATCCTGTGGCCTTGCAAAGCCTAAACGTGCAATTTCATGACCACTTGTTGATGTCTTGGCCATGGCAATTGTTTCAAACATATGATTGAGATGAGGCTGTAAGTCTCCCGCTAGCAGCTTCCGCTGGATGACTCCATTCGGCCCTGCACCAGCAGCAGCTCGATTCATCACAAATATAGCAGCCTCTTTACTACCACCACCAGCCGGTATTAAGCCTACCCCTGTTTCTACTAATCCATAATACGTTTCAGGGGAAGCAATAATAACGTCAGCTGGCAAGCAAGCTTCTACTCCACCGCCTAAAGTCATGCGATGCGGCGCAGCAACAACTGGGCGATCCAATCGTTTCAGTTGGAGCATACTTTGTTGGAAGAAACGAATAATGTCCTCCACTTCATCCCACTCTTCATTTTGCGCTTCCATAAGTAACAGCATAATATTGGCACCGACGCAGAAATTTTTACCTTCATTGGCAAGTACAAGCCCACGCCAATTACGAGCTACTTCATGACTAGCATAACGAATCGCACTTAATACTTCTGAGCCTATCGCATTGCTTTTGGAGTGAAATTCCAGTGCGACCACATCATCCCCAATATCGATCAGGCTTGCTCCCGAATTACTCCAAATCGTTGCTCCACGTTCCTTGCATTGATGAAGTGAAATAACATTAGCATCTTCATCTAGTTGTACAAATTGTTGTTGATGAACATGCCAAGTATTGCCGAGCTCTTGCCTATAGAAATGAGTGTGACCATTCGCAAGCCACTCCTCTACCCACTGCGGAATAGACTCGCCTTCTTCCTTCATCCTTGTCACTGAAGCCTGCACCCCAATCGCATCCCATAATTCGAAAGGACCTAGTTCCCAGTTGAACCCAAGCTTCATTGCCTTATCAATATCTACGATAGAATCCGCGATTTCACTTAAAACTTTGGCAGAATAAAGTAGAACAGGCTTTATCGTGTCCCATGCGAACAGAGCATGAGGATGCTCTGGGTAGGTATGGAGTAAAGCTTTCACCTTACCAGCTGCACCTTTACCTTTCTTCACCGCCTCGATAACAGGAGAAACAATCGGCTCGGCACTCTCATAGGTAAGCGAATCTAGCTGCAACGATTCGATAAAGCTTTTTCCAGCTGGTGATTTGGATTTGCGATAAAATCCTTCACCACTCTTTTGACCGAGTGCACCTTTCTTAACCAATGCTTCTAATAACGGTGGGCGTGTAAATACTAATTTCTCCGCTTCATCGCTACTTCGATTATGGACGTTATCTACAACATGTAATAACGTATCCAGACCAACAAGATCAAGCATGCGATAGGTGGCTGTTTTCGGACGTCCCATCGCGACACCGGTAAGTGCATCTACCTCATCTATACTTAACCCATAATGCTCCGTTGCCCCTAACGTCACGAGCATGCCATATGTACCGATGCGATTAGCAATAAAGTTAGGAGTATCCTTCGCACGCACAACACCTTTACCAAGTTTTTGTTCACATAAGTACTGAAGTGTATCGACGATTTGTGGTAGTGTATCTGAAGTTGGGACAACCTCTACGAGATTCATATAACGTGGTGGATTGAAGAAATGTGTCACGGCAAAATGCTCTCGCATATCTTTACTACAATGCTCAACCATCTGGTGAGCAGATAATCCTGATGTATTCGTGCTGACAAGCGTGCCCATTCGTCTTGCTTGATCAATAAGCGTACATACTTGCTGCTTAATATCTAGTCGTTCTACAACTGCTTCGACAATCCACTCTACTTCACCTAACTGCTTAGTATGGTCGGTTAAATTACCAGCAGTAATACGATGAACAAAGCTATTGTCATAGAGTGGCGCAGGCTTTTGCTTGACCATAACTCCAATTGCTGCATTGGCAAGTCGATTGCGTACTGCTGGAGATTGTAACGTTAGACCTAGTGATTGCTCTTGTGCAGTGAGCGTCACGGGGACAATATCTAGTAACCAGACGGAATAACCGCTATTAGCCATATGTGCTGCAATTCCAGCTCCCATAACTCCTGAACCAATGACTGCTACTTTGCGCACATTTATTACTGACTTCTTATTGTTCACAATAGTTGAACTCATAGTAGATCCACTCCTTTCCTTCTTCCATTCATACGCACTACTATATGTATGTGAAGGGGGCATATCTCATGATGGTTCCAATAAGCGGAATTTCAAAACTGAGCAGGTGAAGCGTTACTTGAGAAAGGCGGAAGCGCAAATGTACGTACTTGGTACATGCGATCCTACAATGTTTCTGCAAGAAACATTGTAGGAAGCTTACGCTATACTTTCCAAGTTCGCTTCAGATGCGATGCCGATTATGCTACGTCAGCATAATCATCGTTATCAAAGTCCGCTTTTTGAACTACCGCTAAAGCCTAGTACACTAACAGCTAGCACCTCAGCAACATCTTTCGTCGCCACGCTGCCATCCTCCACCAGTGCTTTTACCCCATCTTCTAGCATCGTTAGACAATAAGGACATGCCGAGCTTATCATCGTTGGCTGTACCTCCAGCGCTTGCGTCGTTCTAGCATAATTCACTCGAGTACCGCTATGTTCTTCCATCCACATTAATCCACCACCAGCACCACAACACATGGCATTTTCCTTTGAACGCTCCATCTCTTTCAGAACGACACCTGGTATTGCTTGCAATATCCTTCTAGGCGCATCATAAAGTCCGTTATACCGGCCTAAGTAGCAAGAATCATGCAGCGTAATCGTTTCATCTAATCGAATATTCGGCCTCAACCTGCCCTGCTGTACCAATTCATCAAGTATTTCTGTATGGTGCTGCACTTGAATATGAGTTGCCAATCCAAGCTGCGGATATTCCTGCTTGAAGGTGTGGAATGTATGGGGGCACGGCGTAACGATATGTTCAATATGATAGCGGTGGATCATTTCAATATTTTGCATTGCTAGCTCTTGATAGAGCATCTCATTACCAATTCTGCGTGCGGTATCACCTGAGCTTTTCTCTTCTAGCCCTAATACTGCAAAGTTAATACCCGCATGTGTTAGAAGGCGGATAAAATCATACAACAGTTTGCGACTACGATTATCGTAAGAGCCCATTGAACCGGCCCACAGTAAAATATCTGTTGGTGCTCCTAAAGCTTGCCGCTCCTTCATCGTCTCAACTGTAATTCCCGTCTTTTTCTGACAATCAAGCAGCCAGTCTGCACGCTCACTTCGACTAATCCCCCATGGATTGCTTTGTCGTTCAATGTTTTGCAATGCGCGTTGTGCATCCGCAGGCATTCTCCCTTCCATCAACACGAGATGTCTGCGCATATCAATAATTTTATCAACATGCTCATTGCCTACAGGGCACTGTTCTTCGCAATTGCGACAAGTTGTGCATGACCATAACTCTTCTTCTGTCATCACATCACCAATTAACTCTACTTGTAGCGGATTACGGCTCACATCGTATTGCCAAGCTTTACTTTGCTTGTTCATCGTCTCTGAAATATCTCCCTTCCATGTGGATTTGTTAGACATCGTTGCTGCTTGAGCGTTATGCACCTGACTATCTCCGTTTGGTGGCTGTTGCTGATCCGCTGTACTACACATTGTTTTCATAACATGAGCGCCTTGCGTAAGATCACCGATTCCCCAAGGGGGTTGTTGCCAAAGTCCTTGCGGCAGCCATGGTGACTTTGATGTAATCGCTGCCCCTTTTTCTGTTGCATGATCGCGAAGTTTAATAATCATATGCATCGGCGATAAGATTTTCCCTGTACTTGTTGCAGGACATACATTAGTACAGCGACCACATTCTACACAAGCGTACAAGTCTAACATTTGTTTCTGGTTAAATGCGTGAATATGCCCTACGCCAAAGGTTTCAGCATCCTCATTTTCAAGGTCGATATGACTCAACTGTCCTGTAGGAACAGAGCGTCGATACCATAAATTAATCGGTGCTACTAATAAATGAAAATGCTTCGACTGTGGAACATAGATAAGGAAACTTAATAGAATGAGTAAATGCAACCACCAGCTGATCTCGAATCCAATTGCCGCATTCTGGCTGCCTTCGTTAATACCTAGCGCTTGTATAGCTGTTGCAAGTGAATGACTAATCGGTGCGTACGTTGCCGCAAGTGGATCGCTCATCGATGCAGTTGCTTTAGCAGTTACAGATGCTGCAGTATGAGTTAATCTTTCAAAGCTCAATGACATCAGCACACTTACCATAAGCATGCCAATAAACCAATAAACTAACGACGGCTTTGCACCACGTTTTAACCGGGGTAGTCGTTCTCCATAACGACGAAATGCTCCTAAAATAATAGCAACTAATACAATAACTACGATCCATTCCTGGAGCCAACTGAAATAGCCATATAGCGGCATCCACGGAATTAATGGTATGCCAAATAAGCCCTTAAGCATTAGATCAAGTGCACCGAGCTGTAGCGATAGAAACCCATAAAAATAAATAATATGCAGCAAGCCGCTACGAATGTCTTTCAATAATTTACGATGCGTTATAATCTCTATTGTTGTTTTTGAGGATGGTTTTCTTTTGATCCATTCTGTAGATGTTGCCAGTGCTATATATTGGATTCTGCGCTTTATGATTTCGACAAACATCCAAATCGATGCTCCAGCTACACATACCGTAATAAATAGTCTAATGTAATGGGCATCATCCATATCGCTTCCCCCCTTTCGCCAGTAACCACATTAATTATTTGATGATCGTTGTTCAATTATATGTAGCCCAAAGAGTTAACATGCTCTCGCGTAATGAGTAAACTAGCGGTCTATTTTGCTGCATGCTTTCATATGGTTATACCGTACGAGCTATAATCTCTTCGGACCATGTTATATGTTCAAATGCACAACGCTATGAAAGGGGCATCCGTATGTTCAAAATTGTTGTCTTATTGAAGCAAACGTTTGATACAGAGGAAAAGATTCATATTGATAATGGTGTAGTTAATGAGGGCGGTGCGAAATTCATTATTAATCCCTATGATGAATATGCACTTGAAGAAGCATTGCGGATTAAGGAACAGCATGACGCAGAAATCATCGTCATTTCGGTAGGTCCGGAACGCAGTACGCATGCCTTACGCTCAGCTCTTGCGGTAGGCGCTGATCATGCCATTCTGATTGCTGATCATAATTTAAGTCAAAGTAGTTCGATTGCTCATTTACTAGCAGCTGCCATACGACCGATGAACGTGGATCTTATTCTAGCAGGATTGTTCGCAGTCGATAGTGGTAGCGGTAGCGTTGCTTTACAAGTAGCAGAATTGCTGCAATTGCCGCATGCTTCAGCTGCAATTAAGCTGCAGCTTGGTGATGCGCTGGAATTGAATATTAAGGCAGCACCATGGGAAGGTAAGCTTGCCTTAGTCGAGCGAGATGTTGAAGGCGACATAGAAACCGTGCTACTTCCACTTCCCGCACTTATTACAGCACAGCAAGGCTTGAATGATCCACGCTACCCTTCCTTGCCAGGCATTATGAAGGCAAAGAAAAAGCCATTAACAGAATTATTTTCATCTGATTTACTACTATCAGACGTAATAGAGAAAATCTCGACAAGCGCTACATATTGTGAACAGGTTCTCCCTCCAGCCGCTAGACCTGCTGGGCAGTTCATTACAGGAACAGCCCAGCAGCAAGCTTCTACTCTATTAGAGCAATTATTTGCACGTTCTATTATTAAAAAAGGTGGAGAATGCTAATGAGTCAACCTATCGTTATTGTCGCTGAGCGCAAAGGTCAACAATTACGAAGAGTTACATTGGAAGCTATTACTGCTGCCAGAACGCTATGCAATGGACAATCAAGAGTGATTCACGCCTTCTTATCAGGTAGCGATACCGATGATAGCTTAATGGCTTCAGCGAAGGAACTAATCCAACATGGCGTCCATGAAGTACATATTGCCAAACATGTTCATTTTGAACCGTATCAAGCAACGATTGTCCTACCTGCGCTAACAGATATCGTGCGAACATTACAGCCTAGTTATGTCATTATCGGGCATACATCTAATGGTCGCGAGCTTGCGCCTCGTCTAGCAGCAGCCTTACATAGCGGCTATATTGCCGACGTTACAACAATAGAAGCATCCCAGGATAAAGTTAGCTTTATACGTCCGATCTATGCAGGCAAAGCATTTGAACGTCGGAAATTTCAAGGGGTTGCCCCTTATATTTTTTCTATTCGTCCAAATAATAATGCCCCTGCACCATTCGTTGAACAGGCAACGATTACTGAGCTAGAGGAACATATACATCCTGTCAATTGTGAAGGGATACAACTCTCATCGATTGTGCAACATGTAGTAAAGCGTATTAATGAAGGAATTGATCTTACAGAAGCAGATATTATTGTCGCAGGAGGAAGAGGTGTTCGCGGGACTGAAGGTTTTGTAGTATTGAAGCAACTAGCTGATGAACTCGGTGGTGCTGTTGGTGCATCGCGTGCAGCTTGCGATGCAGGTTATTGCGATTATGCTCTGCAAATTGGTCAAACTGGAAAAGTTGTCACTCCAGAGCTCTACATCGCTTGCGGAATTAGTGGTGCAATCCAACATCTTGCTGGAATGAGTCAGTCTCGTACTATTATAGCGATCAATAAGGATCGTGAAGCACCGATCTTCTCTATTGCTGATTATGGTATTGTCGGTGATTTATTTGAAGTTGTGCCACTTCTTACTGCACAATTAAAGGAATTTCGACAATAATTCATTTATTTCGAAATAACTCTTGCTTATATAGTTCCTGCGTGATAAGATACTACTTGTCTCTAAGAGATATTTAATACATGGAGCTGTGGTGTAGTGGCCCAACATGCCTGCCTGTCACGCAGGAGATCGCGAGTTCGAATCTCGTCAGCTCCGCCATTATTTTAACGACATAGAGTCCTTCGGGGTTCTTTTTTTGTTTTAAATTTCCGCTACAAGAACCAATTGCTGATCAATGGTTAGTCCATGATCTTCTAGCACTTGCTTATACCCCTGTTATCGCAATTGACCAATACTTCGATCTTCCATTGGAGTATTAACCCTTTACTGCGCCTGCAACAACGCCTTCAATAATGTATTTCTGACAGAATAAATAGAAAATGACAATAGGAATAATCGCTAGAACAAGCATCGCCATCATCGCACCCATATCAATCGATCCATATCCACCTTTAAGATATTGGACAGCAATCGGAATCGTTTTATATTCTGTACCGATGATTAGAAATGGTAGTAAATAGTCATTCCATACCCACATGACATTCAAAATAGCTACTGTAATAGCGATTGGTTTCAATATAGGAAGAATAACTTTAAAGAACATTTCTGGTGGTCCTCCACCATCTATCATTACAGCTTCCTCAATTTCAAGCGGTATTGATTTGACAAAACCGCTAAACAAGAAGACTGAAAGCCCCGAACCAAACCCTAAATAAATAATTAAAATACCTATGGGGTTGTCTAAACCTAATACGTTAGCTGTTTTTGACATTGTAAACATAACCATTTGGAATGGTACGATCATAGAAAAGACAAACATGTAAAATAATGCGCTAGCCCATTTTGTTTTCACACGCGTTAAATACCAACCCGTCATAGATGTAAAAAATACAATTGCTGCAACTGCGCCTATCGTTATGAACAAGGACATTCCGAAAGCTGAAAAGAAATTAATTTTCTGAATACCGCTTGTATAGTTTTCAAGTCCAACATACGTATCACTGTTTGGGAATACAAACGGTGCATCACTTATGAAAAATTTCCCTTTAAAGGAGTTCATTAAAACAATCAGTATCGGGGATAGAAATGCTGCTGCCAATACGACAAGAAAGAGAAAGAGAAACGGTCGCTTTTGTTGTGTATCATCCATTAGTTTTCGATCTCCTTTCTTCTAGTTATAGCAAGTTGTACGACCACAATAATACCTACCATTAGGAAAAACATAACAGCTTTAGCTTGACCAACACCTTCAAATCCAGCTTTACCATAGAATGTATTAAAAATATCCAGAGCTAGCATTGCCGTTTGTTTGGCAGGAGCACCTGCAGTCAATGCTAAGTTTTGGTCAAATAGCTTAAATGAATTGGATATACTTAAGAACAAACAAATCGTAATCGAAGGCATGACAAGCGGTAAAATGATTTTACGAAGGATAACTCCATTCGAAGCACCATCAATTTTTGCTGCTTCAAGCTGCTCTTTCGGAACGTTTTGAATACCAGCAATGTAGATGATCATCATATAACCGATAAGTTGCCAATTCATTAGAATAACTAATCCCCAAAAACCAAAGGCAGGATCATTCGTAAGTGTAACATCGAACTTATAAAGAATACCGTTGAATATTAGTTGCCAGATATAACCTAGTACGATACCACCAATAAGGTTAGGCATGAAGAAAACTGTACGGAATACATTCTTACCTAGCACTTTTTTGGTTAGTAATAAAGCGATAAAAAATGCGAACACATTAATTGAAATTACAGACACAATTGTAAATCTAGCTGTAAACCATAAAGCATTAAGAAAGTCCTTGTCTGCGAATGCTTTAATATAGTTGTCTAATCCAACCCATGTAGCATCATTTACTGTTGTAAACTGTGTAAATGACAAGTATATCCCCATAATAAACGGAACAATGAAAGCTAGTGTAAATGCAATTAATGTCGGCAATGCAAAAAGAGCAAAATATTTCTGAATCAACTTCTGCATAGCGTTCTCTCCTGTTCTGCTATCTCGTGTAATAACAGATGTCACTATACGACTGTCTAGTATAGTGACATCTGTTTAAACTGCTTATTTATTGCTTAGCTTATTTACTTCTAACTTATCTATTACTTCGCTTTTTCACTTTTCCAAGAATCTACGACAACTGTGGATACTTTATCCCAAGTTTCGTTACCTTGAGCATATTGGAGTAATGCATCACCGAAGCTGTTTTTGAAATCTTCACTTGGGAATGCTGCGAATGTCCAAGCTACAGATGTTGTATCTTTTTCCATCCAAGCTAAAATTTCTTTAGCAAGTGGATCAGCTGGTTTTTCATTTTCTGCAAATGTATTGAATGGAGCGATGAAGCCAAGATCATTCGTTACATAAGCTTTACCCGTTTCACTTGTGAACAACCACTCAAGGAATGCGATTGAAGCTTGTTGCTTAGACTCAGAAACTTTGCTGTTAATGGCGAAGTAGTTTTCAGTACCAACAGCTAACCCTTGGTTTTCTTCACCAGTTACACCAGTGTAGATAGGAAGGAATTTAATATCCTCAGAGTTTACAGTGTTACCGCTAACTTCATTGATTTGATTCCAAGCCCAGTTACCATTTTGAACCATAGCAGATTGACCAAGTGCGAATTCTGCCATAGAATCTGCAGCTGTTTTACTACCTAGAAGCGTAGGTTTTACAGTAGAGTTATTGATGTAAAGATCAAAAATGTTTTTGAAGTTGTTGCCGTAAGAGAATTTGATCTCATCAGCAGAAAGACCTGCTCTTGTAGCATTGTCGAAACCTTGAATATCATTGAATTCATAGAACAAAGAAATGTTCGCTAGATGCGTTTGCCATCTCCATTGCTCACCAGCACCTAGAGAAGTAGAAGAGAATACACCTTTAATTCCAAGCGCATCAGCATTAGCTTGCATATCTTCAACTACTGATTTCAATGTATCGAAGTTATTTACTTCTTCCATTGAAGAGATGGATGTTGCTTTAGTACCTAAAGCAAAGTATTTCTCCATAATCGCGTTGTTGTAGATAATGCCATATCCTTCTACTACGTAAGGAATACCATATACGCCTTCGCCTTCGGATACTGCAAGGCTTTGATCAGAAAGGTAGCTGTATAATTTAGTATCTTTCAAATCAAGTGTGTATTCTTTCCAAGCATCGTATCCAACAGGACCGTTAATTTGGAAAATTGTTGGAGCTTCTGATTTTGCAATTTCTGATTTCAACATTGTTTCATAAGTACCCGCCGCTGCTGTTTCAACTTTAACTTTAACTCCAGTTTCTGCTTCGTAATCTTTTGCAATTTTTTTATATACTTCAGCAATTTCCGGTTTGAAGTTAAGGTAATAAATCGTTTCGTTTGATTTGGCACCTTCATTACCTTGACCATTATCCGTTCCTTTTGGAGCATTTGTTCCACCATTGTTAGAACAAGCTGCAATAAGTACTAATGACATTACCAAAAGCACACTCAAAACTTTGTTGAATTTCTTCATTCTAAAATCCCCCTCTAAAATGAAATTCATAAAGTAAAAGCGTATTCCGGAAAGCTTATCGGAAACGATACCGAAAACGATTTCACATGCAAACATGTGGTATCACAGACATTTATAAATGACAATTGTTTTTTTGTATCTCTCTCCTTTTTCCAAATTTAATTCATATTTTTTTCTTAATAACTTTTGATAATACTAACTTCCCCAGTACTTTCTTAGATTATTCTTAAAATTTTCGAAACGAAAGAGAGCTATCAACGTATTACTACGTTGATAGCTCTCTTTGTCATTTATCGGGTGGTTCTTTAATTAAACATTAATTCGTTCATTTATATTTTTCACATAATCATCAGTAATACGAACCTCAATCATCTCATCTTCTTTCAAGAACTTAAACACTCCATTGTTAAAGTCAGTGCCAACTTCTTTATAGAAGATACCTTCGTATTTTGCATTATGTGTATGATTGAAGCAAAGTTTATATTCATCCTCCGTACATGTCAAGTATGCTCTAATTCCTTTTTCGTAGAACTCATCTTGGTTGTTAGCGCCACGGGAAACTGAAATAATATGCAAATCTATGAAAGGAATTTCGCCCAACAATACGTTGATAAATGAACCGCGAGTAATCTCTTCCCAACGATTTTGTGCAGTTTGACCGAGCACTACTTGTGTAATCTTTTTATCAGTCGCAACTTCTGCAATAACTTTTGCAACTGGTCGTTTTTCATTATATTTAATAATAAATTGTTCAGCGCCATGCTCCTGTGCTAATCTTTTCCAGGCGGAAATGTAATGAGTTTTTTCTATATCCCATTCACTTTCTGGTTGAGCGTCTACTGTCAAAACGTAAAGAGGACAATTGAGCATTTCTGCAATTTTGCCGCCTCTCCGAATAAGTCGTTCACCGTTTGGTCCATAATACACACAGACCAGTATGCATTCATCCATACCTGCAGTCTTCATGATTACTCATTCACCTCATCTTAATAATAGCTTTAGCCTACATAACTGGGGTGCTCTTGTCAATGTAGTTGTTGTATAATTAATAGAAATTAATCAAACTTATGCTTTCGATGTTACTTATTATATACAAGTGGTTGCATCGTGAGAAGAACATAAAAAGTTTAAGCTTATGCTTACGATGCTACTTTTTATATACAAGTGGTTGCATCGTGAGAAGAATATAAAAAGTTTAAGGAGGAAGCCTTTTTGTCTACATTACATCTAGCGATCTTACTTCCCTTTGTATTTGTCATAATAATCCCATTGTTATACAAATACACATCTGCTATACATACCGGTTGGATTGCGTTATTTGTTCCTGTCGCTTTGTTTGTCTATTTCGCAGGCTATTTCTCGATCTATGAAGCGATTGAGCCAATAATCGTTTCTGTCCCATGGATTCCCTCGCTTGATATTCACTTTACGCTTTATTTAGATAGCTTATCATTGCTATTTGCCTTACTTATAACAGGTATTGGTTCATTAGTCGTTCTTTATTCCATCTTTTACTTATCTAAGGACCGCGAACGACTTCATCACTTCTATACCTACCTTATGTTATTTATGGGCGCAATGCTTGGTTCGGTACTATCAGATAATTTACTTGTATTATATACGTTCTGGGAGCTTACTAGCGTTTCATCATTTTTACTAATTGCTTATTGGTATCAACGACAGCGTTCAAGATATGGTGCTCAGAAAGCAATGTACATTACGATGACAGGCGGTTTTTCCATGCTGCTAGGCTTCATTATTTTATATGTAGCCTCCGGCACGTTCAGCATTCGTGAAATTATTGCAATGAGTGATACTGTTTCTGCACATTACTTGTTCATTCCAGCAATGTTCTTTATTCTACTAGGAGCATTTACGAAATCAGCACAGTTTCCGTTCCATATTTGGTTGCCTGATGCGATGGAAGCACCTACACCAATTAGCGCATACTTACATTCAGCTACGATGGTGAAGGCTGGTGTATATCTAGTCGCTCGGATGACGCCAATATTCGGTGCTCAGCTAGAATGGTCTTGGACAATTATTATTGTCGGTATTGTAACGCTGTTCTGGGGCTCATTCAATGCGCTCAAGCAATACGATCTGAAAGCTTTGCTTGCTTATTCAACCATAAGTCAACTCGGCTTAATTATGAGTTTGCTCGGTGTCGGTTCTATGGGGATGAATGGAATGTTTGAGGATAAAATCAGCTTTGCTTTTATGGGCGCATTTCTTGCAGCGATCTTCCACCTTATTAATCACTCTGTGTTCAAAGGTAGTCTGTTTATGATGGTAGGTATTCTCGATCATGAAACAGGTACACGTGACATTCGTAAACTGGGTGGTATTATGCATCTTATGCCAATATCATTCACATTGACGATGATAGGTGCCTTCTCGATGGCTGGTTTACCGCCATTTAGTGGATTTCTTAGTAAAGAAATGTTCTTTACTAGCATGCTTACGTTATCTGAAAACAATAGTTCATGGGTCAACATCATTCCTGTTGTCGCATGGATAGCAAGTATTTTCACATTTATTTACTGTATGATTATTATTTTCAAATCGTTCACAGGGACGTATCACGCGAAGCTATTAGAGCGTGTGCCGCATGAGGCTCCCATTGGCATGCTAGCTTCACCAACAGTATTATCTATATTAGCAATTGCGCTTTTCTTATTCCCTGGGCTTGTCGTAACGTCTATTCTAGAACCTACGGTCAAAGGGATGGCACCTAATGTATTTGCAAAGGATCCCAACTGGCATGCACCTCATATTACTGCTTGGCATGGACTTAACTTAGAATTATTTATGACGATTGGGCTCATTGTTATCGGAATATTCCTATTCTTGAGAATAGAGAAATGGAAGTCACCAATCTTTTCTTTATTGTCCAAACGGTATAGCTTGAATCATTTATATGATAAAGGCATTGTAAACTTAGAAAAATTCGGTACGGCAGTAACTCGTAGTTATATGACTGGCTCTACGACACATTATTTAATCTATATTTTCTGTTTCTTAATCATTACAGTACTTGGAACTTTGTTAGCAACAAATTCCTTCTACTTGGATATGTCCAATGATTCGCCAATTGAATGGTATGAATTCGTATTAGGTATCGCGACTGTTATTGCTGCAGTATTTGTTCTATTCTCCAAATCACGACTAATGTCTATTATGGGAGTTAGCGTTATTGGCTTTACAGTGTCGCTCTACTTCGTTATTTTCCGAGCACCGGATCTTGCCTTAACTCAGCTAGTTGTTGAGACAATCTCTACAACACTGTTCTTACTATGCTTCTACTTCTTGCCGAAGTTGAAGACGAATATTACATCGATAAAGTTCAAACTTACTAATGCGATTGTAGCTATAGGAGTTGGAACGACATTAACGTTAATTGGTCTCTCTGCTTATGGTCATCGTATTTTCCAGCCTATCGCATCCTACTTCAACGATGCCTATCAATTAGCTGGTGCGAAAAATATCGTTAACGCTATCCTTGTAGATTTTCGCGCTTTCGATACGATGCTTGAAATTGTTGTACTGTTCTCAGCCGGTATCGGAATTTACACTTTGATTAAATTAAGACATGCGGGAAGGAATGAATAAAATATGAAGTTTACTGATGTTTATTTGCAAACAGCTACGAAAATTCTCGTATTTATAATCATGACCTTCTCTATCTATGTACTCTTTGCAGGTCATAATAATCCTGGTGGAGGTTTTATTGGAGGGTTAATTACTGCTTCTGCGCTAATATTGCTCTATATTGCCTTCGATCTCCAATCGGTACGTGATATTATTCCTGTAGATTTCAAGAAACTTGCTGCAACAGGTGTACTTATTGCTGTATTAACAGGCGTCGTTTCACTTGTGCTGGATGTTCCTTTTCTCTCACAAACCTACACCTACGTTGATCTGCCTTTCCTTGGGAAAACAGAGCTCGCAAGTGCAGCGATCTTTGATCTAGGTGTATACTTGACCGTTCTGGGGACGACAATGACGATCATTACGAGCATAAGTGAGGATGACATCTAATGGAAACATTTATTATTATTATTGCTGGGATACTTTTTACGATTGCAGTTTATCTTATTTTGAATAAAAACTTTCTGCGGATCATTCTGGGTGTAACATTGTTCAGTCATGCTACTCATCTTATGTTAATCGCTATTAACGGACTTAAGAAAGGTAATGCTCCATTGCTAAGTGAGCACGGTGAAATTTATACAGATCCAATTCCACAAGCATTAATATTAACATCTATCGTCATTAGCTTCGCCCTTACTGCATTATTACTTGTGCTGGGCTATCGAACCTATATCGAGCTTGGAACTGACAACATGAAAAAGCTGAAAGGAGAATCGCATGAGTAATATTCTAATCTATCCCATTATTATCCCTTTGCTAATGGCAATGGTTCTTGTATTTATTCGCGAAAAAATTAAGCTGCAGCAATGGTTAACTGGTATAAGTGTACTCGCTGCTATTGCGATATCTGCTTTCACTGTCTACTATGTTTCTGAGCAAGGTATTGTCGTACTTGAGCTAGGTGGTTGGTCCGCACCTTATGGTATTGTGCTCGTTGGTGATATGTTAGCTGTTATTCTAGTTACGGTAGCAAGCTTTGTAACGTTAATGTGTTTACTATTTGGCTTCAATTCATTCGAAGTTGGTCATAAACGCCATTTTGTCTATCCGATGATTCTTATACTACTTGCGGGTGTCAATGGTAGCTTCTTAACAGGAGATATTTTCAATCTATTCGTATTTTTTGAGGTTATGTTAATTGCATCGTATGTACTAATCGTACTCGGTGGTAAGAAAATTCAGCTGCGAGAATCCATTAAATATGTACTTATCAATGTTATTGCTTCTACCTTGTTCGTTATCGCAACCGGTTATTTGTATTCTGTAACTGGAACGTTGAATATGGCGCATCTATCTGAGCGTGTTGCAATGGCTAGCCTAGATGGCCTACTTACAGCAATAAGCTTCTTATACTTAACCGTATTCGGATTGAAATCAGGGCTGTTGCTGTTCTTCTGGCTGCCTGGTTCATACAGTGCCCCACCTGCACCGATTGCAGCATTGTTTGCAGCATTGTTAACGAAAGTAGGTGTATATACGATTATCCGTATGTTCACACTTATTTTCTACCATAATCCGGAGGTTACACATACAGTGATGATGTGGATGGCCGCCATAACGATGATACTCGGCGCTCTTGGCGCAATCTCACAATGGGAAATTAAGAAGATTCTCTCCTATAATGTTATCGTTTCTGTTGGTTTCATCTTATTCGGAGTATCGATAGCGACCGAGCAATCACTTAGTGGCTCTCTCTTCTATCTCATTCATGATATGCTTTCTAAAGCATTAATCTTTATTACTGGCGGTGCGATCATTAGTATCTTCGGTACAGACAAGCTTAAAGAATTTAGCGGCTTAATTCTATTCCGTCCACTGCTTGGCTGGTTATTCTTTATCGGAGCATTAGCATTAGCAGGTGTTCCACCTCTCGGCGGCTTTGTCGGTAAAGTAATGATCTTGAAAGGTGCCGTAGCCGAAGGAGAATTAATTATATCGATTATTGGCTTGTTAACAAGCTTACTCGTGCTATACTCCGTCATGAAAATATTTATCCATAGCTTCTGGGGCGAGACATTAATGAGTGAAGGCCAAGAATATTCTACTGGCACAAACGCATTACTACCAGGTACGATTCTTGTCATCTGTATTGCTGGTATGGGTATTGGTGCAGAATGGATCATGACATTTATCTCACAAGCAACGGATGTTATGGTCAATCCAAATATATATATCGAGGCGGTACTCCAGCAGATTAGTCCTTGACCCCAGCCTAAGTAAAAGGGAAGTGTAAATCAATGACAACGCAGATACTAATTAACCTATTAATTGCTTTTATTTGGATGCTACTGAATGAAAGCTGGAATATCGTTATTTTTGCAGTCGGCTACGTAGTTGGCTTTATCATCATCCTAACGATGCGACGCTTTTTTGCTACTCCATTCTATGGGAAGAAGCTGTCTGCTGCAGTAAAACTGTTGCTACTATTTATCGTTGAACTATTCAAATCAAGCATCACCGTTCTGAAGGAAATTCTTCGTCCTAGGTTAACGATTCAGCCCGGTATCTTCAAATCAGAGACGATTCTTGAAACTGATTTTGAAATTTCATTACTTATTTCATTGCTTACGTTAACACCAGGATCAGTCGTGATGGAAGTCGATCCAAAGCAAAAGGTATTGTATATACACGCAATGGATGCAAAAGATTTTCATAACAATATTACAAAAACTAAGAAAAAATTCGAAAATGCGATTATCGAGGTGATGCGATAATGTTTAATACAATTATGTTGCTTGCGATGTTTCTCCTTTCTATCTCACTTATTATTACGCTTTATCGTATTATTAAAGGACCGACGATTCATGATCGAATTCTGGCGCTCGATTCTATTGCCTACATCATTATCGGAATAGTGGCCATATTATCGATCCATCTCAACTCTCATGCTTATCTGGAAACGATATTATTAATCGGTATTCTAGCATTCCTTAGTACGATTGCATTAAGCAGATATATGGAAAGAGGTGTCGTCATTGGGCGTAAACGGAATGATTGAATGGATTGTCATTATCCTCGTACTATTTGGCACAGCGATGAGTTTGCTAAGCTCATTCGGACTAATTCGCCTGCCGGATGTATATAATCGTGCTCATGCCACAACGAAGAGCGCTACATTAGGAATACTATCCATATTGTCCGGTGCATTTATTTATTTCTCGTTCACCCATGGTGTTTCAAGTGTTCGTCTATTGCTAGCGATCGTGTTCGTGTTTCTAACCGCTCCTGTCGCTGGCCATCTTGTTACTCGTTCTGCACATCGTTACGGTACACCACTGGCTCCCATAAGTGTACAGGATGATTTGAAAGTATTGTATGAAGAACAAGTTGTAAAAGATGAGCAAGAAAGACCTGTGGATGCAGATAACTAGATAGAACAGTAAGCAAAAAGGTGATCTCCAAGCTGGAGACCACCTTTTTGCAATTTTTCTGACTGTAGCAACATCCCCTTGATCTTTAACAAAGTCCCTCTTTTACTGTCAATGACTTGATAGGAATATAAATATCCACCTCACAGTAATGATTAGTAGCTAATTTCTCATCGATATATTCATAATGAAAGAGTTCGGATTGATAGAAACTTGGCTTATGTAAACGGACATAGTTCTGGATATAAACCCCTATCTGTTCCAAATGCTTGCTAGTCAAACTCCTCGGATGGAAATCACCGATGTATGTAAAAATCGCGTACTTGCTCGCCGGAAGGGAATTCATTTCCATGCCAGCAGGAATTTCGTTGAATGAAGACACTTGGACAGAAGGGAAATAATAGCTGTATGACTCCTCTTCCCAAGACTCGTATTTTGTCAATCCGATATAAACTTGATCGTAGATCTTATGCTTTATGGAATCTCTATGTTTCATAACAAACTCATTCCCAACCGTATTTGCCCGGAAATTATTCAAGTTTTCTTCCTGCATAATTTTATGTTTGGAACCGACTAAATTGATAGCAGACTTGAACACAACGGTTGGTGTAAAAATTAGGGCCCCATGAAGTTCCGTTAAATGGGATAGGTCAGCTTTCTCTGTCAGAGATAACTCGGGCTGTGTTTTTCTGAATTGGGTGGGGCTTAAACCGTACAACTTTTTAAAGGCACGAATATAAGACTGCTCATGCTCAAATGCGAAGTAATTGCTAATATCGATAACGTTGTAGCGCGACTCTAATAACAATTCGATGCTCGCGGATAGCTTTCTTGCACGAATATAGTTCATAAGTGATTGCCCGACTGCGCGACTTAGCAATCTATGCGCATGATATTTGGACATATGAACAGTTTGTGCAATTTCTAAAATATTTAATTTGTATTTCAACCTCGACTCTATATAAATCAGAGCGGATTCAATCGTTTCAAGCATGCTTCTGTTCATTTGTGTCTCTAACCCCCTTCGAAAAAGCGCAAGATTGGTTCATTGCCAAGCTCATTTGTATAGTAGTATATTCCATATTACCATGAAATGAGAAAACTCGAGGGTAGCAAATGAATAGTTTTTTTCAATTAGAGATGGAGGAAGATGTAAGTGGACTGCTTGCACAGGCAAGAAAAGCAGCATTGTCAGCACTACAATCGTACGACCTGGCATGGACAAGTATCCACTTTAATCAATTATCTGATACGATCACTTTCAAGATAGAGACGGAGAAGGATGGTTGTTTCCTGCTACGAATTCATTCAAATGATATGACTAAAGAGGAAATTCTTTCTGAAATCATATGGCTTAATGCGCTAGACCAATGTGAGGGTATCATCGTTCCGAATGGGATAGCAACACGTGACGGCGTCTATGTGCTTGAGATTGAAACAAATCACGACAGTCACATATACGTTACTTTGATGAGCTGGTTAGAAGGAGATCAGCAGTGTACCGGTCTAACAGATCGTCAGGTGATGAATATGGGGTTATTAATGGCGAATCTACATGAAGCAGCCGCAACCTTCGTGCCATCTCATGATTTTACGCGTCCAACTTGGGGAGCAGATAGCTTAAAGAGTGATATGACTAAGCTAAAAATTTACTATGAGTGTTTTTTAACAGACCAGGCATGGAGCTCGTACCAAGAAGCTGCTGAGAAAATTGAGCTTCAACTTGCGGCAATGCAAATAAACGATCATAACTATGGGTTAATTCATGCAGACTTGCATACAGGCAATGTTGTATTCAAAGCCGATGATCCGTTCCCTATCGATTTTGGCAGATGTGGATATGGGCATCATCTCTATGATATTGCAGGAGCTCTTGTTGGATTGTATCCCTATCAGCGGCAATTGTTTATCCAAGCTTATGAAAGCGTTAGAAATCTTGAACCTAACTACATCGAGGATTTATCTTGTTTCTTTGTAATGGCCATGATCACGAATTACTGTAGTCATGCCTCCGACCCGAGAGAAACTGCCGGATTAATCGAAGAACAACCATACGCTCAAGCCATAATAAGAGAGTATATTAAGGGTGCTCCATTCCTGTTCAATCCTATCGAGCCGGTCGAGATCAAAGAGCCCCGTAAAATAGAAAAGAGGATTTAAAAATGGATATTAAAGTTCAGCTCTGTGATGTAGATAACAAGTTTATTATAAATAATATCTACCCGCTCTATCTGCACGATTTATCTGAAATATGGGAAAACAAACCTAATCGGTTCGGGGTGTATGAAGAAAATGACATGATGACGCTGATTGAGCAAAATACAGTGTTTGATATATGGTGGGAAAAACCATCCGTATTATTCCCTTTCCTAATTACGGTTGATGACATTCCTGCTGGACTTGCTTTTATCGCAACCCCGCCATTTACACCTTGCCCTTCATATATTAATTATTATTTGAATGAATTTTTCCTGCTACGCCCTTTCCGTAGCAAGGGTGTGGGAGAAGAAGCTGCTAGGCAGGTGTTTGACCAATTCAAAGGAAACTGGGAAGTACAGACAGGGCTAATAGATCGAAATATGAGAGCGCAAATGTTTTGGCGTAAGGCTTTAGCCGCTTACACCAATGGACAATATTCGGAAGAGCATGCAAAGGATACAGAAGGAAGTGATAAGTTAGTATTTCGGTTTACTAATTCGTAGGTGCACGAAAAGTGGAAGGTTTTCAGTAGATAAAATACTTCGCGGCGGAGAGAATATAAACTAGCTGAATAGCAATAACTTTGCCCTTATGTCTCCCATTTCAAATTAGTCAAACATAAGAAACGGGAGCATAATAGCGATGGAAGCAGTTCTTATTCTCTTAGCGATGCAATAACGATTACATGAGACATTATGTCTGTAGAAATAGCCTCTGATTTCCCCAAAAGTTATTTAATATCTAATCTTTTTTTGAAACTCTACCAATTATTAATCGCATGCTCCACAAAGCCTACCAAATTATTAATCTCCAATACTTCTCCGTTATCCAGTATGACTTTACCATCAAATCTAGCAAATACTTGATAGAAATCCCATTCTTTAATTTGCCATGGAGATGCTTTAATATGTTTGCGATTATACGTTAATACTGCAGATGTACTGTAGCCTTTCTGGTTCAACATACCATCATTACTAAGTAGTAGACCTGGAGTAACAATTTCATATTGCATAACTACACCTCCGTTATTTTTGAAAACGCGATTTGGCAAAACGTCCTGCTGGAATTAACGGTTGATTGTTCAAACATAACCGTTTTTGTCCATTACGATCGCTCTAGTTGAGGTCTCGGATAATGGGGCAATATATGATCTGGTGTAACTTGATCTGCCCATTTCGTTTTTAAACCTTTGCTTCCTATTTCCCACTTATTATGGATGTCCGTCCTCATTAAATTCCCCCGTCAGCAGTAGTCATTGTAGAGTTAGTCTTCCAGCATTATAAAACGCTTTCATACTTTTTAATATTTATTTTTCCATCGAACGGGAATTGTTTAGTGGCAACGAGTTGCTGCAGCTTTGCTAGCCCTAATTGGGCACCCTCAATTAACGCTTTAGGATAATTATATGTTTGTTGATTATGAAGGAATTCATCTTCATCTACTACTTTCCAATCCTCATGCGGCTCCTGCAAATAATCAAGATCTAGATCAACAAATGAAATAATACCATTATCCAATCGGGATGGCATTGCTACATTACAATAGTGCATCATTTCACCATTTTCTCGAAATGATACCGAAAACGTATACCACTCTTCAAAAAAGAAAATTTCTATGGATGGGTAAGGCATAATAAATTGCTTCTGCTTTGTATAATGGTGAAATTTCCGACCTGCGTGACAGGCAACCATCGCATATTGTTCATTAAGCTCAATTAAGTCAGCTTCCCATTCATAATGTAAGCGATTCGGATACTTAAATGCTTGAATTTGTACAGATTTTCTCAACTTGTTATAATGCTCCACTCTAGCTCTCCTAGCTATAAGTACATAAGAAGAGCCATCGTAAGATGACTCTTCCCATACCACCTATATTGTTTATTTTACTTGTTAAAATGATATGTCCAGAAATGTTCCTTACCGAATTTCGATTTAACTTCTGGTGATTCAGTATCATCATTACCAAACATCTCTGATATTTGGAACTGCGTAGCATGTGCCGCAATCGCATCTTTTTTCTGCTTAAGATACGATGACACATCGACAGTAATATCAGGTTCCCCATTCATATCGTACATATCATGTGCGAACGCAATGCACCACACTGGGGGACGTTCACTTGCTGGTATATCCTCAAGAACGCGAATGACCGAGGCACCAGTAGCATCATGATCGGGATGAACACTGAACCCAGGGAAGAATGTAAGCACTAACGTTGGCTGGACATCGTTATATATCTCTCTAATGACCGAATCAATATATTCCTTCGGCTCAAATTCAACGGTTTTATCAAGAAATCCTAACATGCGTACATCTTCAAAACCAATCGCCTTACAGGCTTGAATTAATTCTTGCTTACGATAATGGGGCAAACTAATTCGATCAGCAATCAAAGGATTACCAAGTCCTCGTCCCATCTCGCCTAATGTTAAGCATGCATAAGTGACTTGAGCACCTTCATCTATAAATTTCGCAAGAGTACCTGATAACCCGAATGCTTCATCATCAGGATGCGGTAAAACAACCAATATTTTTTCTGACATGGTGAAACCTCCTATTATTAGGTCTGTTAAGTTGACATATTCGATTCCGGTGAAGCTACGTTAGCATAGTCATCGTGGTCACAGTCGGACGTTTAGAGTTACCAAATTAAAATGAAAGTTCAAAAAGCGGGCTTTCAGAACCGAGAAGCTGGAGCGCTACTTGAGAAAAGCGGAAGCGCAAGTGTACGTGTTTGGTACACGCGAACCGTACTTTCCAAGTTCGCTTCAGATTCGATGTCGAATATGCTACGAAGCCAATCATCGTTATCAAAGTCTGCTTTTTGAACTTCCCCTTCTAGAAGGGGGTTGTACTGAGTTGTAGGGCTACGACCAGCTTCCCCTCCGAATTAATTCCTGCCAATGCCAACCTACCTTGCTCATCATCCACAAAATGTGTTAATCCTTCTGCATAAACCCAACCATGCTCAAGCTTTAATCCAACTCGATATGGGCCTTTCCCTTCAATTGAACCATGTGAATACGTAATAACTGCGTTCCGTATAAAATTAGCTGCTGGATGCTTTGTTACATCCAAATGTGCAGCGTAAGCGCCTGTCGTTAATTCCAAATGGATATATAATGGAGTGTTTCGAAAAGCATCGATATGTTTCTGAATATCTTCAACCTCAATTGGATTCATAAATACGCCTCACTTTCTACTCTACTTTCCATTATACAAGATATTGCCCGATAGATTAAATAATAATCTGATTCCAGCTAAAAAAAGGTACTACACTTCTGCTGTGACCATCTATTGAATGTTATCAATGAGATCAAATCACAGCATAAGTAGCACCCTATAAGTAACAAACAACACAAACTTCCGAGGAATGGCATCTTCGCCGCCGACTAAGCTTCGGCAGCATACTCATCGTAATCACAAGCGATGAAACAACACTAAGCAACGTGTACGGATTGAGTATACGAGCGCCCACTTGTTCGAAGCTTTCAATAAAAGTTCAAGCAGTCGGACGTTTAAAGCTTCTCATTCAAATCGAGGTTCAAAAAGCGGGCTTTCAGAATTGAGCAGGTGAAATGTTACTTGAGAAAGGCGGAAGCGCAAGTGTACGTGTTTGGTACACGCGAACCGTACTTTCCAAGTTCGTTTCAGATGCGATGTCGAATAACCTTCGAAGCAAATCTTCGTTATCAAAGTCCGCTGTTTTGAACTTCCCCTACCTCTACAATTGCTTTATATATAACAGCTTCCCTTCACCCGGATAATAATACTCCGGCATATGACACATAAATGTAAAACCGTTGCGCTGAAACATTTTTCTAGCACTTTCATACTCAGGCAGATCGCAAGTAAACGTCTCAATATAGCGGCCTTGCTGCGCTTGGCAATATTGGAACATAGCATCCATCAGCTTCCAGCCTAGCTTACGGTGACGATATTCGCGATGTACACCGAAATATTCTAATCGATAACCACCACTACGATGTTCATTTTCAACAAATATGATTGCAGAAATAATGTGATTATCCTCTTCTTCAAACCAACAAAATACATGTTTCTCTTGTAAACTTCGCATCGGCAACCAACGTAATTGCTCCGTCTCCCCAGGTGTAAATCGTTGGTCATCAAAACAATCCTCACCTAGCAAAAAGTCTGATACTTTGCCCGCTTCCGTTCCAGTTGTGACAGGCTTAATATTAATATGTTGTTGAATCATCTCATTCATAATTCACCCTCATTTCCAGCATCTGTTGATCACTTATGATATTTTTAGAGCGGCATTCCAGTTTAATTGCGCACCCTCTTGATAATAACGATCACTTTCAAAGAAATATAACTTCGCAATAAGATCATAACGATTGCGCTTCACTACCTGTACAAAACCTTCACGCGCATCATAAAATCTTCCGTTGCGATAAGCTTCAATCGCCGTTTCAAATTGTTTCTTTGTTTCTGCTTTCAATTGGCGAATATGGATAGAATCACCCTCATACCAATCAAATAATTGAATAGGCGCTTGATCCGAATCTAGCTGAATCCACCCTAGAGAACGGCATTGCATCGTTCTTGCAAGATCTAACTGCTCTCTTGCATGCGCAGTCAACAATACAGATACGCCAAGCTTTTCAGATAACCGTTCAAGGTCAAGTGTAAGCTGTACATGATTAGAAACAACACTACCCTCAAGACGCTGCTCTTCACCAATAATACCTAGCATAACATCGCCTGCATGAATAGCTACACCAATATCAATGAACGGCAAACCTTGCTCTGTTCGTTGCTCGTTGTACTCTTCAAGTGCACGACGTATATGATACGCTGCCATTAGCGAATGATTCGTGTCATTCGGGAACATCGTTAGCATGCCAGGTCCTAAGTAACGGCTAATAAATCCACCATGCTCACGAATAATCGGTCCAAATTGCTTCAGAAATGAATTGATAAAAATAAAGTTTTCAGCAGTACTCAGCTTACTGGACATATCATTGAACTGACGCATATAACAAACGAGTATCGTCATATTACGCGTCTGTTGTTCGCCTAGTTGTACATCGGACATCTTCTTTTTTCCAAGTACCTCCAAAAATTGCTGTGGTACAAATCGGAAATACATATTGCTTAATTTGGTCACTTCAAGCACATACCTTTTGATGGCACCTGCCATCATATTGAAGCGATCCCCTAATTCAGCCACTTCATCTCTTGTCGTAATTTGAACATTAACATCCCATTCACCACTCGCAATTTGATTAACACTACGACGTAGCTTACGAATTGACGCCAAAAAGTAAATCGTCATAATTGTAATAACTACAGCTAGCACAATTCCGATCCATGCAACGATTGCTAGTACTTTACCAAGTAAATTCATATTGCTGCGTGTAATACTCGCCATATCTTTACCTGTCTCATAAATTCCAATGATTTCGCCTGCACTATTGTAGATTGGTCCAAGCCCAAACATCCATTCACCACTGGAATCCTGCCATTCACCTAATACGAGTTCACCTTTCTCAAGCACAAGTTGATTGTCTTCCGTTATTTCAAATGGTGTAAACATCGTAATACCATCATCATCGTCCATTACAATATATAGCTTGCCATTCATGTAACGATAGATCGTATTGTATAGACCATCACGTTCCTCACCAGAAAGTGAGAATACTTCGTTCAATCGTTGCTTCACATAGACAAACGAGCTACTCTTATAATCTAGCGGAGATGTTAATTGCTCCAGCTCGTCTCCATCAACAAGATAGTTACCATTGGCAGCTAATATTTTCAATTGTTTAAATGCGTCTTGCTTCTTCTCTGCCGAAACTGTTTGATAGACTGTGTAAGACAACCAAGCCATACATAGTAATAGTACAGGCAGTATAATAAGCAACTGCTTCATCAGAAGATACATTTTGCGCTTCATCAAATCGCGATAAATAAATCGAATCGTATAGATAACAACAAATAGAAGCAACGCAGCAATTATCCAGAATGCTACAGCTAACACATTGTGCATTGAACTATATTTGTATCCATCGTAAATGTTTGCAACCTGACCCTGCGAGTCAAGCTCAATAATATGCTCAGACGTCGTAACGAGAATATTTCCATAGTCAAGCGATAGATCAGTAAAGCTAGACCATTCGATATCGTCATATTGCTGCATAAGCTGTGATCGTGAAAATATTTGCTCTGGGTTTGCTTGCTGGTTGTCCAATGCAATACGCATGACAGCTTCAGCATGCTGATCCAAATAATAAATATAAGAATTTTGTGCTATATCAATTTCAACCGGAAAGTTAAGGATATCTGCCTCAGCAGCAGGGAATAGCCCCGTTGATTCTGTTCCTTTTTGGGAGAAAAGGAATCCTTGCTTTGTAGTATAAAAAACTGGGGAGTTAGGTTTGCCAGTCACTTCTTTCAAAAAATGATTACTTGGCATTTCAAATCGGGAAACTTGAGTCGGATATTGCAGCAAGCCACTATTAACATTCATACTGAACATCGTTGTCGCATGTGTCTGTACATTGAAAAAATAAAGTTCCGAGCCTTCGATGTACAAGTTTTGTATGCGCCCTACCCGCATTAGAGAATCTGATGCGTCATATTGCTCGCTATGAATAACTAATTGTTCCTTACCATCGGCGCTTATTTTCAATATTTTCTCGCCTGTCACTTGCAGTCCATAATCATCGAGAATGGTAAGTAATGCATAGGCATTTCCATATGTATCTGTCGTGACATCATTGAACATATAAGTATGTCTAGCATCTTGATTCATCTCACTTGCTAGCGAGTAAATAAGCTTACCTGAAGCATCGATTTTCCGTAAAAACTTTTTGGAATCAGCAATCGTGTACAATGATCCTTGCTCATCTTTAATAGCTTGGGAGATCATTGCGTATTGCTCGCTAGATTTAACCGGCTGGAAGGTGGCCATCTCTCTTAAACTAACGATAAAAATAATACAAATAAGTATACTCACAAGTAATAACATTAGCTTTGTTCTCAATACAATCTCTCCTGTACTTGAAATTGATTTATGTTAATCCATCGAGAAACCTAGCTATTATACGGCACTTAACTTTATTTTACTATATTTAAGTAATTTTGTGTTGATTTTGTACTTATTTATTGCCCTACTACAATACTAATAGTAAAATGAAATGGAATCCTCCCTTTCTACTCATATGTATGTGATATTCCTCTCAATATGGCATACGAATATTATTATATAAAGATAGGTGATAAACATCGGACAACTCGTTTGCGGCGGAGCATCGCTCCAGTGTAGTTTTGGAATGGCACCTAGTATCTTTCTCTCTCTCCCAATCAATAGAGTGACAACCACACTTCCTTACGCCAACATATTAGATAACAAACCTATGGTTAATATATTACCTTTTGCGATGTGCTCATCACTTGCTAATCCCGCAGTAGCTGCTGCTACCACAGTTGCACTCGGTGTATTAACACCAATGCCCTGCATTCCTGTAACGGTTGCACCATGGGCACCAGGCTCTCCCACCGTAATGATCGCGAATATGCCTGCACTTAACAATTCGTCAAAATGTATGTGCTCTTTCGGAGGTGTAATCTCGATTAATACACCAGGCCAATTTACTGTTCAGGTACCTTAGCTATCTTATCACCTATAGAAGTACAAAGGAGTAATGGCTCATGATTGAAAAAATTATTAAGCCGTTTCTTAATCCGATTAAAAAGCGTATAATTATGCCGCTTAAGCGGTTAAAAAATTGGCCTAAGCTTCTTGCAAAATGGATTAAACGTAAATTTAAACAAATATTAGGTAAAAAAGAAACGACGAAGGAAAGTTATTTTGCTCTCGGTAATTATTACATATCCAAAAAACTCGTTATTATTATTATTATCGTTATTCTCGTCCTATATTTCTTTATTTTTATTAAGCCACCTAAATTCATCAATAAGTTATTAAATCGTACACCTGCGATTACAGTACAGGCAGACGGTGCAGCTACAGCTTACACGGGCAAAGCAAAGCTATTGACTAGTGACAAAGCGCTTATATACGAAGGTGAACTTGCTAATGGCAGCTATGAAGGTAAGGGTAAACTCTATTATTTGAATAAAGAGTTACATTATGAAGGTCAGTTTTCAAGAGGACAGTTCCATGGTATAGGAAAACTATATACTGATAACGGTTTATTGGTCTACGATGGTAGCTTTGCTAATGGTCAATATGACGGAGCAGGAAAGCTATTCAATCCGGATGGCAAACTCATTGAGCAAGGGGTCTTTACGCTAGGTATATTAACTGAAGGCTCCCAGTATCATAACGATGGCTCACTCATTTATACCGGTAGCTTTGTTAATCGTATCTATGAAGGCGAAGGAACGTTATATTACAGCAATGGTACTGCATCTTATCAAGGTAACTTCAAGGCCGGTATCCCGCACGGGCAAGGTAGGAATTACACCGAGAACAACGCGCTAGTCTATGAAGGTGAATGGTCTAATGGCATTTATACCGGAACAGGAACGCTATATGACACGGAGCAAACGATTATTTATCAGGGTCAATTTTTGAATGGAAACTACCACGGAGCAGGAAAAACATTATATGATAATGGATTTATAGCGTATGAGGGTAGTTTCAGTAATGGTAAACGCTCGGGTCAAGGCACGGAGTTTTTTGAAGAAGGTAATGTGCAATATCAAGGTGAATTTCTGTCGAATCAATATCATGGAAATGGCACGCTATTCGACCTGAAAGGAAATACAATCTATACTGGAAGCTTTATGAATAATCAATATCATGGTTCTGGTGAGAAATATAATAGTGACGGCTTGTTAGAGTATGATGGTAGCTTCAAATACAATAAACTTAACGGAATTGGCAAATGGTATGAGGATGGAACTCGCATTATCTACATCGGGAACTTCCAAGATAACTATATCGATTTTAATGAAATAATTAAGCTATCATTTTCTGAACGAGAAGCATTACTCGGTAAGCCAGCTTCCGTAAAGACACAATTAGATGAATTGCCTGAAGTTATCCCACCTGTTGAACCTATTATTGACGAGCAAGCTGATCCTTCAGAAGCAGCTTCTAAGCCTATGGAAGCACTTGCGCTTAATAATAGTAGTTCTACAATCGTTACCGCAGCATTAGAGTCTATGTTATCGTCTGAAGTAGCTGAGCAGCCTACTACAACTGCTCCAGTAACAACGGAGCAGGCAGCTATTATACAAGGAGCTGATGTACAGCACTTCTATCCTCAGCTAAGTCTAACGTTTACAACGAGGCAGCATGATATTTCAGTTGAGGAATATGAATTGCTATCGATGACGATATCAGAGGGGCATGTACTCGATCAATTTTATAAGGAGCTGCTGGAACGAGTAACAGCTGCACCAGATAGAGTTAAGTTAATCGCATCTGGATTAACGCGATCTTTCTCAATCGATAATATTACGTATCAAATCAAACTTAATCGTGATGAAAAAGCTGTCTCGGCAATAGTAGATCTAACGACGCAATCAATAAACGGTTTACCAACACCGTCCAAAGTACCCGATGAACCAAAATAACAAATAGGAGCATACCTCGTCATGTGAAAATGACTGGGTATGCTCCTTCTTTTACTGCTTATGTGGCGCTTTGGGATACTTTTTGGCGCTATAGACTCCATTTTTACTGCCTATGAGGCGACTGGGTTACTTTTTGGCGCCATAGACTCCATTTTTACTGTCCATGGGGCGCTTTGGTTACTTTTTGGCGCTATAGACTCCATTTTTACTGTCTATGTGGCGCTTGGGGTACTTTTTGGCGCTATAGACTCCATTTTTACTGTCCATGGGGCGCTTTGGTTACTTTTTGGCGCTATAGACTCCATTTTTACTGTCTATGTGGCGCTTGGGGTACTTTTTGGCGCTATAGACTCCATTTTTACTGTCCATGGGGCGATTGGGATACTTTTTGGCGCTATAGACTCCATTTTTACTGTCTATGGGGCGATTGGGATACTTTTTGGCGCTATAGACTCCATTTTTACTGTCTATGCATGGGGCGCTTTGGTTACTTTTTGGCGCTATGGACTCCATTTTTACTGTCCATGAGGCGCTTGGGGTACTTTTTGGCGCTATAGACTCCATTTTTACTGTCTATGTGGCGCTTGGGGTACTTTTTGGCGCTATAGACTCCATTTTTACTGTCTATGGGGCGATTGGGATACTTTTTGGCGCTATAGACTCCATTTTTACTGTCTATGCATGGGGCGCTTTGGTTACTTTTTGGCGCTATGGACTCCATTTTTACTGTCCATGAGGCGCTTGGGGTACTTTTTGGCGCTATAGACTCCATTTTTACTGTCTATGGGGCGATTGGGATACTTTTCGGCGCTATAGACTCCATTTTTACTGTCTATGGGGCGATTGGGATACTTTTCGGCGCTATAGACTCCATTTTTACTGTCTATGGGGCGATTGGGTTACTTTTTGGCGCTATAGACTCCATTTTTACTGTCCATGGGGCGATTGGGCTACTTTTCGGCGCTATAGACTCCATTTTTACTGTCTATGGGGCGCTGGGGATACTTTTTGGCGCTATAGACTCCATTTTTACTGCCTATGTGGCGCTTGGGTTACTTTTCGGCGCTATAGACTCCATTTTTACTGTTTATGGGGCGATTGGGCTACTTTTTGGCGCTATGGACTCCATTTTTACTGTCCATGGGGCGATTGGGATACTTTTTGGCGCTATAGACTCCATTTTTACTGTCTATGGGGCGATTGGGATGCTTTTTGGCGCTATGGACTCCATTTTTACTGTCTATGAGGCGCTTGGGATACTTTTCGGCGCTATGGACTCCATTTTTACTGTCTATGAGGCGCTGGGGCTACTTTTTGGCGCCATAGACTCCATATTTACTGTCTATGACGCACTTTCGCTAAAGCGCTAAACCCATTAAATCCTAGATGACGTAAATAACTACTCTAATCCCATCAAGCTTGGCCTGTAGCCGCGCTATTGTGACTTTGCTCGATCGCTTCAGCGGCTAATCCTGCCGCTTCCTCTTCTACTGCCTTCACTGCCCACCAGCGTACTCGCAAACGTAATCTTTCCGTCTTCTGATTCACCTTTATCCCAATCCGGAAGCTACCTTTACTCGGGTATTGAATATGTGCTAGTGATACTTTAGGGAAATCTAATTCGTACTCACTTCCCTTAAATACATCTTTATCCCCCACTACAATCGTATCACTCCTCTTCCACATTTCAGGAACAGGAATATTACTTTGCCCATCCTCATCACTAAGCGCAAGTGTAAGCAGTACTGGAAGATGAGCATCGAATCCATGCTCAATTTCCTCTGAAATAAAGCGACGTTGCTTACGATGATACCACTTCAACTTCTTCGGAGCCTCAATCGAGATTTCTGCAATTCCCGTAATAACCTGCTGCTCTTCTAACTCTTCAATCTGAGGTGGGATCAGTCTAGCAAATTCCTCCTCAATGGTCGGGAACGGAATAATCTGTTCTTCTGACTTAACAGATTCCTCTTGCACCGTTTGCTCTACATGCTCATGAGCGGAAAGATTACTAGCTAGCAGCATTTTATAGAGCAGTGTTGGATTCACAACATAATCGTGAAATGGCTGCTGAATGACTTTGTCGATAACATAACTTGCACCCATTTGTAGCAAATTAATTTGCGCGATATAAATACAAGGATCACTCGGAGCCTCCATCGCTTGATCCAATGGACGTGCATAGTACGCATGAAGAATTCGCTCTGCGACGGATTCTCTACTAATCTGAACCGTCTGCTTAGGCTGAGATAACTCATACAACAAGCGCTCTCCAATAACTAGCTTAGCGCTACTTGAAACGGATGATAATTGAATCTGTTTGCTCTTTTCATCTCCATCAGCTGGATGCGCACGTAATGTAATTATTTTTTCATATCTTGTGCCATTCGCATCGGTTGGCTCACTGAAAACAACTTTACCATCGACAAGACCATCAATAATATCAGCATGCTCAAGCTCTAGCTCATATTGGAAAGAGACCGGAGGTGTTTGAAGCGTTTTTTCAACAACTAGCTTTAGCTCGAAGCTTTGTCCATACTCCACATAGCGTGGTAGCTGCTGATAGATCCGGACTTGACCATCATCGTACCAGCTCCATGTATCTTCAATGAGATAATCATATTCGAGTTGCTGCGGCTTAGGCGCTTGCTCTGTAATGTAAATGCGATAGCTTTCGAGAATACGATTATGCTCGCTAACTTCCTCACTAGCACCAACGCCACCTCCTACAGTATGCACCGGTTCTTTGCCCTTCTCATCATAAGCGATACAAAGATAGACGTTTTTTGCATAATCATTGTTTGTAAAACCGTCTACATTTGATAGTTTAATAGTAACAGGCGATGCGACTACAATTTCTCTGCCTAATTTATCAAGAGCAACTCCTGTTTCCATCGAGATAGACTTGTCATCTACAGCAACAACCTGCAGTCCCGATACAACTCCACTTCCGAATAAAAGCCGATTGCTTAGCCGGTGTTTATCTGAATTATACGTTTGCTCAGACATGAAATCTCGTACCGTCAGCAGCTTGCCATAGAAATAACGATTACGTTCGAACGGAACATACCTTGATTTATTCATACGCTCATTCCTCTCCTTCATCTTATTCCAAACGAGAATTCAACCCTATTCTTGTATGTTTATCCATGCGATTGTCTTGCCCGACATCTATCGTAATTGTATGATGTGGCATAGATGAACGACCATCTAATGTAAGTAACATAGGCTCTGATAATACAGTGTTCATCCCTAGATAGGAGTGAAGATCCATATATACCCACGGTTGTAATATTACTAATTTGAACGTTGCAAATACAGGCTTGTAGCTCTCAACAATATGCTGCAATGTCACTCGCTTAAGTTCGGTATCAACATGCTCTGCTTTCACAAGTACATTGAATGCGTGTGGATCTGCAGCGTATAAACGGTCCGCCACATCTCCGAGCTCTACATTCTCTTTCAATGGCTTCACTTGCTCATATTCAAGTACGATTGGCGTAAATCCCGTATAAATTCGTACTAATGTTTCAATTGCATACTTTGTACCACGCATACTGTATAGTTTCGGTGCTTCCTTCATTAACTCTCGCAATTGAGCCTCTGACCAATAATCATCGGATTCGATACCGAGCCATCCGAGTAACCATTTCAATGATCGCCCCGACACTTGATTCGGCTCTAAGCTTCTCGTAACCGAAGCAATTTGTTGATCAGTATCTTCGATTAAGCTTTGATAAATACTTAAGTAGCGCGATAGAAAATCTTGTGACGTTGCATCTCGTTGATAAATGCTTGGTAAATAAGTAAGATAAGAGCTTCGCGGGAAGTATACTTCCATACTTTCAACAATTGGAGAATGCATACTTGAACCAATTAACTCTATAAAAATCCATAAGTAGCGCCCATTCGCATGATGTAATAATGCATCCTCAGCATCCTTCAAAGGGCTAATCCAATACGGAGCAAGCGCATCTAGCTTTTCCAAAACCGGAATAGCATCATTACGGATAAATTCGTCCAAATTAATTATTTCATGACCGATCGCTATTTCCTGCTGATCAGCAGCATAATAACTGACATTCCATTGCGTATCTTGTTGCTTATGTACTTGTAGCTTCACCCTATGCCACTGCGTACCAGCAACACCACTATCAAGACTTTGGCTACACCATACCCCGATATGCCCATGTCTTTCTTGCCAGTAGGCTGTTTCAGAAATCGGATGAACCGTATAGATTTCTTGCATCTTATCATTCCATATATATAAATTATGTTGGCCTGCTTCTACTTGTTCACCACGTGCTAATTCTAGTTGGCCTCGCTTATGAATATCTCCATCAAGTGAGAATGAAATCAGCTCACAACCTTGATCTTCATCCGTTGGCGAGACTAGCGCCCAATACTGATGATTCGCATGATAGCAAATAGAACGAACACTTTGAAAAGGTAATGCCACCATAATCATGGACAACATATTATTGCTTAATTGCCAACGCAGGAGACGTTGCTCATTGCCATCGAGAATAAGTACATTATGTTGATCATCTAACAGTAATTGATAATTGTCCTGCCCTGTTGGAGAATGTAGTAGCTCTTCAGCCAATACTTTGCGCTGTGGTAGTTCCACATTAAGCATCGGCTCACCAATCGCATCAAAACGGAGCAACTGTATATCCTCAGAAGAAGATAATAGACCAATAATAATAACCCCATCTTGATCATCATTGATTAGTTCATAACCAGTGAATTTATCACTATACCAAGCTGTTGTACTCCATTTCAATTGTGCCCGATCAAGTAAATACGATTGCAGCATACTGCCCTGTTCCCCATCGTATAATACAATGATCGACTCTCGACTCACGGCAATTCTAGCTGGCTGATAACTCTCCTCATAAGGAAGACTCATAACCAATTCTACTAACGGACTAATGAGATCAGTTCGCCATATGCAACCTTTAGAGTCAAGCATATACCAACGTTCATCATCTGTTAACACCGTATCTATAATCGTCTCATGTCCATTGATGAAAGGAATAGTTGTTCGCTTCACTTGACGGTACATATAGTCTCTAGCTATCTGTAACCCCGCAAGCTCACCTTGCAGTTGGAACGTCGTCCCACTGCTCCAATCAGAGGGCTTTCGAAATGTAAAAAAAGTAGGTTGATTCATAACGTAATCCTCCTAAAACTTTTCATAGCTTCCGATGTAACTTTCCGTAAATGAAAGGTTACATCGGAAGCTAAAAACTAAAGTGCATGATCATACTTTAACGTCATATAGATATGAGATAAGCGGACATCAGGTACGTTATATTGCATGATTGGTCATTTTCAGCAAACTTGCGGACACGGTGAACCTTATTAGCTTCATATCACTCTCAATTCTCTGTTTTTCGAGGTAATAACGTCTCTCGTGTCCGCTCGTATTACTTCGTGATTACAAGCAATGTAACAAAACCCAGCAATGTGTACGGTACAAGTACACGAGCGGTCATCTGTTCGAAGCCTCCAATAAAGGTTCAAAAGGTAATTTGTTCGAAGCTTAAAATGAAGGTTCAAAAAGCGGGCTTTCAGAACCGAGAAGATGGAGCGCTACTTGAGAAAGGCGGAAGCGCAAGTGTACGTACTGGGTACACGCGATCCTTCAATGTTTCTGCAAGAAACATACATCGGAAGCTTATGCTAGACTTTCCAAGTTCGCTTCATCTTCGACGTCGAATAAACTACGTCAGCATACCCATCGTTATCAAAGTCCGCTTTTTGAACTATCCTAGTACAAACTCAATATCATGTTCTCCCGAGTACGCCAACCCATTAGGCGGAATAATAATATCTCCACCTTCATCCTGATACACATTATTTCCTTCTGCCATTAACCATACATCTTGGATATACTGTACCCCTGCGACCGTATGAATCATGTCATAAACATCACTCTTATAGATCGCCCTACCAAATTCCCAGCCTTCCGATTGGACCGAGCTTTCTGGCTTTAGCCAACCATTTAACGCTTGGATTACGTCGTGTTCTTTTCCCTCATATTGCGGAGTAACAACAATAATGGCACGAAGCGTAACTTTAATATATTCCGGTGCAATAATATGAAATTGCGATGTAAGTAAACGATACGGCTCAAGATGAGTGGCAATTGTTAAGCGAAGCCCTTCACTCGGAATTGGAAAGCTGCGTAAGCTTTCTGGAACGACTACAACTGAAATATGACCCATTGCTCGTTCATTAGGATAATTCGTTAATCTTGTATGGTAACCTGAGATCGCTCTTACTCGCGCGATACGAATTCCGGGAATTTCAAGTACACGTTGTTCGATATCTACAGTAGTAATACCGCATTTCGGTTCAAGTACTTCAAGCTTCATACGATTCAATGCTTCACTAACGCTTTCTTCTTCTGCCCCACCATAAGCAGGAAATAAGTTGGTTAGACGCAATGCATTTTTTCTTAATACCATTTCACGAATCGTATCTTCCTTCACATTACCAGCAATTCCTACACCCGTTCGATAGCTAATAAATCTAATATTGCGAGTATGAGAGGCTGATGGCGCTATCCCATGTATTCCATCTGAAAACTGAATATGCGATTCTTCATTAGATAAAATATAATGTCTGCTATGCGTATTGGAATCATCAAAATCTAATACCGATTCCCAATCCTCCCATAGCATGCAACCGAGCTTTGTTGAATAATGACCTACCTGCAGACGGATATGGTTAGTAAATACGGACGGTATCGGTAGATCATACTTTTGATATGAAATCCCATTGCCAGCTGCCATATATTGTTGCTCAATAAATTCAGGCTGCATCGCGATAATCCGGATAGTATGCGCGCCTATAGGTACCCATGACGATGGTAATAATATGACTTGCAAATGCGATGGTTCATATACCAATTCATACTCACTGCTCGCTATATCAATCCAGCTATTATGAACAAAGTATTGAACTTGAATATGGCCTTCCATAAATAATGCATGATACAAATAGACATGAATCGGATCTAGCTGACCAATCATCATATCTTGCGCCGACCATCCATCGAAGGTTTGCTCCATACACCACGTCTGCCCTTGTGTAGCAAATACTTCATTCCACACTAATCTGCGAATCCGTGGTACATCATCAAAGCTACCGCTAACTAGTTTGGTCCGTAATAATGTAACTTCACTTGAACCAGTCGGAATTTCAAATAGAATAGGACCACTTTGATGGATGCAATAAGATTCATCTCGTTCCATCCGAACAGGTTGCCAGCTGCCACCCTGCTCATCTTCTTCGTAATAGCTCCATTCCACGTAAGCAGATGGTGTGAAGTTTTTGTATCGTGCTGGAATACGGATCGTTGGTTCTTGACGATCCAGCTCAATCCATAACGATAAAGGAGTGTTACGAGGTAGCGGCTGTTCCAGCTTCAATTGCATCATTGCATCCTGCTGGGCATGCTCGCCAAAAGGATAAAATACTGTTCGACCATTCGTCATGTCCTGCGATAAATGTGTAATATCATCGACACGAGTAAGCGTAATTAATTGATTCGTATTAGGAATAATTGTAATCGAACGAACCGTTTCAAAAATTAACTGACCTACTTTCAATTGCGTTCCAAGTGGTATATAGGTTAGCTGATTAGCATGAGAAAAGCTTAGTGATGTCATAGCAGGCATACGATCTCGTGGTATCCCGCCAAGTAACTTTAGAAATTTCCGTTCGTGCGTAACAGAAAGAGCGTCTAGCTCATATTGCTGCATTTCCAGATGCCAAGCTAGCATTTCGAGCAATGTAATACCTGGGTCATGAGCATTCTCATCTGTCCAATTAGGTGCGATGCGTGGTATGAGGTCTCTTGCTTCACGTACAAGCTGTTCAAAACTACGATCATCCAGATTTGGTATTGGTAACATGACAATGACTCCCTTCTATTGGTGTAATTCAATCGTCAATCGATGTTGACCAGGTATAACAATGCTATGTGGTAGCTCATCTATTCGATCAGGATTCCATTCGCTACGCTCACCATTTTCAAGCTTATACGACTCTAGTAATAGCTGTGGAATATGAACAACCGGACCTACAGATTTCATCAGTGCGTAGAACATTGACGGATGAATCATTCCACCAATTTCCCAGCCGCGTCCGTCCGTATTTCCCGTTAGCGGATGTAAAAACTGCTCTAATTTCAACAATAATTCACGTTCAACTTGCACGACTTCATCCATATTACGAACCCAAATCGTAGCTCGCACACCAATTTCTAAATATACAGGCTCAATGACTTGAAGCTTATTCGGAAATGCAATACTTGCAGCTGTAGCCTGCAATAACGTATGCTCTACAGCCTTTTTCAACTCTTGAAAATGTGTACCTTGTCGTCTGCCTGATTGCGGCATTACAATAATGGTTAATGCACCTAATTCCTTTTCTAGCTTCACATTACGATTGGGCAAACATTTCACTTTTGCTACGTTCGGATGTGCTTCCTTCGTCATCCATTCAAAATCTTCAGCTACAACAGCTCTCCTCCGATGAGCAAATCCTTTCGATCCACGTTCCATCGCTTCTTGGATCGTCCCTGCATTACAACCGCCTGCCGCTTCCTCTGCATTATAAACCGAATCAACAAAGGCAATCGCATTTTGCATCGTAGTAATTTCCCCTTTGCCTACATTACCACGGCTTCCCCCGCCACAAATGTAATTAACCTTCACTTGGTCATCGCCAACGACAGACACTGTTCTACCTTGCTTACCATCGCCAAACGTAATCCGTCCCGATGCTCGATCAATTCGATAATGTCGATCTGTAGGCTTAGAACGGAGAAATTGTTCAACATGCTCATAACGAATCCAAACCTTCATTAATTGCTGTTCAGAATCGTGCATTAGCATCAAGCGATGTGGAATATCGATTTGTAATTGGCTTAATTCATGTGTGCTAATACTATCCGTCTCATCTACCCACACTTCCTCTGCAAGCACAGGCGCTAGTGATAGCGCATAATAGCTAGCATGAATATCTTGAGCAATATGATATCCATCAATGAAACTTGGCAATTCATCCTCTATCGTCATTTGCTGTAGTACCGTTAACGTGTTCAGCATAATCTGCTTCACTTTAGGCTCATACATCTGCTCGTTACTTGCATAGTAGCGAGTATCTCGGTTAATTGCTCGTAGCCAGTATGCTTGCTTACCAAATTGTCGGCTATAAGCAAAATCTTGTGGACCGACAAATTGAATCGTTCCGCTTTGTGTAAAACCTTGCGTTTCATCGGCTATTGCTAAGGAAGTCCATACTGCTGATGTGCCTACGCTTCGCAAATATTCCCATTGAATATGCGGTATTTCTTCACTTGTCCAATTTTTGGTGACCATATCAATGTATAAATGAATTGGTCCGCGAGTCGGAGCCTGATCGAAACCAAACCATACGGTAGGCTGATAGCCACTTAATGGTTGAAACGGGCGAAAGGGCATTCCGCCACTACGCATTTCTGGGGAATGATCGCGCAGTTCTAGGTTGTTTAATGTTATAAATTGTTCTGGAGCAAATAATGGCTCCGCGTATTTATAATTCAATTGCAGCTGCGATATATATGGTGAATAATATACGGCATCAATCGAATAGGCGTTGTTGACTGAAACGATGCGTCCACGTATCCAGTAATTCAATTCTGAATTAACATCGGTACTCTCCATATCTATTGGGCATATGAAGCTTAGCTCACAAATCTGCTTACCTTCCCAAACTACGTTGAACATTGTACTAGCTGCATCCGCTACTTGAAGCTGAACCCACGAGCGGCCGTTCCAATATTCCCACTGTACATGTGTAATCGTTACGATATCTGGTTGGTCTACCTTATCTAGATCATCACGCTTCATGATCGGTTTCCAATTAATCGGCTTTGGCTTATTCGGAAATAAACGATGCGTATGATACTCTAGCTGGAACGATATTGTCGTTAATGCCCCGCGCTTAGATAATGTCTCCTCACTACCAATATAGAACAATCCATATGGAGCGAAGAAATCACCAAATGGTTCAGCACCCTGCACCGTATTGACACCCATATCATTATAATAAGTACGATCTGCATCCATCCCGACTGTATCTTTTGCGGCCGCATAATCTGTCTTCATAATGACTCTTTCGAATTGGACTTTACCTATTGCTGAGCCACCAGCCACATCTGAAAGCGATAGGGCACGACAACGAATCCAGCGACCTTCTCGCTCTTCCACAATCGTTAGTTGGAGCTTGCGTCGCGATAGCTTGAGCAATCGAATAGTGACACCATGACTATGAATTGCATCGAACTCCCACCATTGCCCATCACTGTAATATTCCCATACCACTTTATCCAAATCAGCTAATAAAGCTACTGATTCCAGTAGTGCAGATTCATGCTGTGGATGGATGAATGTCAGTGCGATAGCGGCAGGTTCATCAACTAAAAATAAGAAGTCATGGGCGAGATACACCGTATGCTCTTGAATATTAACCCCAACACTTCCGTATAATGCAATCGTTGCTTCCTGTTCGCTCGACGGACTATAGCTATTGTCGATGCCATCATTGCGGTGTACAATAACTCGATCTTTACGAGGATAGACTGCAACAATTTGCTGTAGCTTAGCTGTTGTAAGTAAAGCTGGTCTCGACGTTTCAAATACGATTGGATCACTGCTATCGGTGCTGTTAGCTGATAATTGGATACCTTTATCGATAAAGACAGCTTCAGGTGTTCCTTCAGCTAGTTTGAACGTCACTTGAGCAATTGCAGATGTTGCATGCGCACGCTCCACATTGAAATGATTAAGGAATGTCAAATAGCTTTTATACGGTATTTGATTAAGCCTTTGAATATTCCCCTCTAATAAATGGAGAAACATCAATGCGAGTGCGCTACCAAAGTCAGGGTCATCCTCATTGAATTTCCATTCTGGTGCATAATAAGGAACCATCATATTCAATTGTTCAATGAGTTGTTGATGCTTACGGGTATCAATCAATGGTGATTGAGTAGCCATTCCTAAGCTCGTATTCATGATTTATCGCTCCGATGGTTTAATTTGCCCCTTCATATAGGTAGAAAGGATACACTTGGTTATATAAATTATTAGTTGTTCTTACTGTATATTGAACATGAATATTCAATCGATTGTCTTCGTTCGTATCAGGTTTTACTTCAACCTCTACTTCATGCACGCGCGGCTCCCATTTCATAATGGCGCTGAGCACTTCATTTTCAATAAGTTGCAGAGTTAGCGCATCATTGTTCTCGAACAAATATTGCTCGATGCCACTACCATAATCAGGACGCATCACCCGTTCGCCCTTCGATGTCCATATTATAATTTTGATTGCCTCAGCTATATCTTCCTCGAACTCGGAAGACTTTACACGACCTGTTAATTCGTCCACCTCAATCGGAAACTTCCAGCCACGCCCCAAAAATTCTTTAGACATTTCCGTCCTCCAATCGTAGATTAATTAATCTTCACCATAGCTCCTTTAATATTTATGAGGCCACCACTATTAATATCGATCGAAGCATTGGCTTTCAATTCTAATTTACTGTCAGCCTGAATTTTGACCGCCATAGCTTTCAAAGTAATATCAGCGCTGCCCTCTAATTTAATCGAACCACTCTTAGTAATTGTTACTTTCGTATTACTACTACTAACTACTATATTGCCACTCGCGCTATCCATCGTTAACTTTTGCTCTTTGTTTTTCGTTGCTAATTGTACCTTCTTGCCTTTGTCATCAAGCTCTAGTTGATGACCTTCAGCCGTTGTAATGGTAATGCTACCTGCTTTATTCTCATCATTAAATACGATTTCATGTCCCGCCCGTGTTCTAATCTTGCGAATATCATTATTATCATTTTTACCTTCTGGTGGCTTTTCTACATTATTCCAAAGGCTGCCTATCACGATCGGTGAGCGAATATCACCGAGAAGAAATGCGATAAGCACCTCGTCGCCAACTTCTGGAATGAATAAGGCGCCACGACTTTGACCGCCCATCCATGTTACAATTCTCGACCAATCTAATTCCTTCTGATCATCAATAATCGGAATCTTCACTTTAACTCTACCTAGCTTTTCAGGATCTTTATTATCCGTTACAAATCCTGTATATACACCCTGCATCACATCATCGGTATGTTCAGATGAAAAAGCATTAAATATATTTTTCATTGCTACACCGCATTTCCTTGTAATGTAAACTCGCAACGATAGCCTGAGCCGTCAATAATATGTTTAGCACTATCCATATAATACGTATTGTTCAAACGCGTCCCCAAACCACCAAGCTCAATATGTCTGCCTGCTCGTAGCTCCGGCAAACCGATACAGCTTGCTTGCACTTTAACTAATTCCATACTTAGCTCCTGCATTCGTGCTTCTGCAATATTACGAGCTTCTGCTTCATCATCCACTGTTTTTTGGATAACTTCCACGAACTCTCCTATTTTACTTAATATATTGGGACCTGTTCGAGTATTAGTTCCGATTTTATCTACTTCGCTCGAATCTACAGTTATTGTTTTTTTCTGGTTGCGCAATGTCGCCTTTACAACAACTTTTGTAACCTGCTCTGCTAGCTCTTGTGTTAGCTTAAAGCTACTAAGATGCTTGCCCCATTCCAGCTTCATAACGGGAGTTTTGTTAGCACTCATCTCACGGTAGTACAATTTTTTTCCTACAATAAAAAAGTTATAATCTAATTTCTCCGCAAGCCTATCCAAAAATGCATGGTCGCTTTCAACGTTTTTCACAATTTTCGGGTATGTAGTCGGTGTAGCGTCAATGTCGAAGCTAGTTATGCCATACTTTCTACCCAGTTCTTGCACAATATCACTAATCTTTTTATTAGCCCACACCTGCGGCTCCTTGCTTCGCATCATATAGAAACTAATATCCATAGCCGTTATCGAAATCGTTGGTGCATCATCGGTAGAAAAATCAAATGCTACAGTAGATATATAGCCGAAGAAAAGTGGTGTTAATCGATCCGTATAACCGAAAGATACTTCAACAGAATTGCCTAACATGAGTAAGCTATTCGTCCAAGTGAAATCTCTTTTAATTAAGTCATAGGCATTCGTAACTGTAAAGGTAGCCATATCAGCTGTTTCAGAAGTAGAAGTATCAACCGTGATAGTATCTACTGCCATACCTTCACTTACAATATCTTTATTATTAATGACTATTTTGAAGCTAGGAGCGATAAATCCACGATAATGCTCTTCAAGCTTATCAAAACTCGTCTTAGAATTATCTAGCTTTACACTACTCATCCTGCTCTCCCTTCTCTTCTAGCCGTACAGTCGTGGAATTTTGATGACAGAGCCTGGTTCTAACTGGCGTGGATCGGAAATCCCATTAGCACGAGCAATCGCTCGCCATAATGCTGCATCCTCATATTCTTCAGCAGCAATTTGCCATAATTGATCGCCCTGCTTCACCGTTCTTTGCTTCGTACGGTCAGCGGATTGACGTGGAATCTCTTGCAACTGCTCCTTTACCGTCTTTACTGACTTGAATGCTACGTCGAGCTTGGCACGAACTGGCTTTCCGCTCTGATTGAACATCGTATAACGCTGGCTTACTTTTTCAACGACACCTTGAAACGATAAGGAGCCCCATACGAATTTACACAATGGCGGTGCATGTAAATCTTTATCGACATTCAATAATCCAACGATTTTCATCGTATATTTGCGGACATCTTCTGATGTTTCATAGCTGTCAAAAAACAGTTCCATGGATAGAGTCGTTGCTTCACCAGAAACAAATTGAGCAATTGGCTGGGAAGAGCCTGGAATCGATTTCCATGAAAATTTATTAGATGATTCTAACGAGTATTCCGTAGGATTAAATAACACATTCACGCGCTTTTCCTTTGATCCTGGGTTTACGATAATCATCGCTTTTTCTAAAGCCATTACTGCTCAGCTCCTTGTCTACACGAATGAATGTACCTTACTCTTCAATTTCACAATGCTATATTGCGAAGCATACTATTACTTGCTGCTAACGATTAACGACCATTACGCCGCTGTTCCAGCCGTATTCTTTTTGATAACTGATCAAACAGCTGATCTGATAATTGCCTAATGTTAACATTAGGTTGCTTTTTTGTTTCTTTGGCTGTAGTGAGTTCCTCTTCTAATCGCTTTACAGTTACTTCAAGCTGCTTCACTGCATCTTGTTGCTTCGTATCATCCTGCTGCTTACTTTGCTGCTTCGCTATATGTAAATTTATCGAAGAATGCGTATTACGTCTCACTTGCTCGACGATTTGTGATGTACGCTTACTAGACTGTTCATTCACAATTAGTTGTAAATTCTGTTCATTCGTTGGTTTCACTTGTACAATCGACAAAGGTGACTGGGTACTTATAATGTCTTTCACCTTACTTAGTGTTGTAAGTTGCTTCAATCGCTTTGTTAACCGCTCGCCTTGCTGCTGTGAGGAGTGAATAAGGTTAATTTGCTTTGTCGCAATACTATTCATTGCTATTGAAGCTATAGACAGCGGCTTGTAAATTAATTGCGTATCTATAGCTTCAGCGTTGTTAGTAGCACTTTGAGTTATGCGACTACTCGTTTTCTGTAATTCATTAATTAATGCTCCTAATTGTTGCGTGCTATTATTGCTATTAACACGATAATACAACTGCTTTAATTGGGAATGGTTCACATTGTAATTAGTTTGTATTACAGATAAAGAGCCGTCATTGCTCGTCACTCTTACTGACTCCGTCGAGTGCCCGATTGTAGTTCTCAGCGTATCATTACGATTGCTACTAGAGTGATCACTTTGGTCTTTAGTATAGTTCGTATTTGTAGCTCCACTGTTTGTACTAGTCGCTCCCATGCGCGAGGTTTGCGGCACAATAAGCGTGACCGCTTGCAGTTGTTTCAATTTACTTTGTAATACCTTCACCTGCAGCAATTGCGTTTTATTCACTTTACTTATATGAGTAAGCTGACCTGTTATGGACAATTTAGTATATTGAGGGCGCTGTGTAATCAACTCATTCGATAAACTAGTTGAGCCTGCTCGTTGCTTAATGCGCTCCTCATTGGTTAATGTAATAGCTCGAGCTAAGGTCGGCTGCAAATTGGTCTGCTTATGTTGGGTTGTTTGTTCTCTGACTTGCTGTGATGCTTGTTGGGATACTTCTTGTGATGCTTGTTGGGATACTTGCTGTGTTACTTCTTGCGTTATCTGCTGTGATACTTGTTGCGTTATTTGTTGTGACACTTGCTTCGTTACTTGCTGTGATGCCGCTTGTGACACTTGCTGAGATACTTGCTGTGTTACTTCTTGCGTTATCTGCTGAGATACTTGCTTCATTACTTGCTGTGATGCCGCTTGTGACGCTTTCTGTGTTATTTGCCGAGTCGTTTGCTGATCGTTGCTTGATTGATGATTCTGATTCACCGTGTAAATAAGCTCAGCTTGACGGCGTATCCCAGATTGCTTTGATAATAACGGACTCAGTAATTCAGCTTGTCGCCCCTTGTCTACTGCAAGCTGAGCCTGAGGTATATGGACAAAACCTCTACGTTGTTCCTCTGGTAATACTCTATAACTGAGCTTTACGACAGGAACTAGCGATAGCTTGCGGGCTCTTGGTGTCTTTTTCTTCTCCACCATTTCAATCTGATAAATTAATCGCTCATTGCGCTTGATCAATTGCTGATGGAATGATGTGACCGAACGAATTTGGCCCCCAGTTGCTTCAATACGCCGTTGCTGTTTCTTGGTCACTTCTCCAGTAATTATTGCTATCTGTCTTGTAGCGAGCGATGCAGCATTGCTGCTTTCCTTATGCTTATGTGAATCCTTGCTATTAATAATTTCTTGCATATGTGAATGCTGATTATTAGTAATTTCTTGTTTATGTGAATGCTGATTATTAGTAATTCGTGAATCTACTTGTGTAAGTGGATTACGATAGATCAGCGTTGCTTTCTCATTGACCGTTGTAGCATCCCTATTAACGAATGGAATGTATACAAGCTTTTGTACGCCCTGAAGCGTTCTTTGATGGTACTTAATCGTATTAATATGATGTGCTGTCGTTTTCAAATAATATTTCATATCATTAACAATCGTCTGATTTCGCTGTTCTAAATTAGTATGTGATATTTCATGCTGTGATTCACTTCTTCTAAGGCGAACACCTTGTTGTTTCTGTTGGCGCAGCATTGTAATTTGCGCTATGGTCAGCTTACGATGCCATTGTTCTAATACAGTCGATAGTGATTTATTAATCATTGCTTTTCTAGCAACAGAATGTATCTCAGCATGTGTTACTGCTTGAGTTTCACGTAATACTTCCCGTTTCTTTACTGCCTGCATCTCATGTAATACTTCTCGTTTCTTAACAACTTGCGTCTCATCTAATTGCGTTTCATATAATACGGCCTTCTTACGATAGCGAGTATTACGTTCAACCAATTCGGCTGTAATCCGCTCCTGCTCTTCTCTTACAATATTTCTTATGTATGGACTAAGCATCATCTTCGCTACTGCCACTTGCTTGTCATTAACTCGCTGCGTCGTTTCAACATGCTCAATATGATGCAATCCGGCCACGGAGTGATCCATCGAAAAACTAGTTGAACTAGCATTAACCCCAGATGATGAGACTGTCGATGTCGTTCGATTACTCGCTTGATTTACAGTAGCTAATGGCGTGTTAATACTAGACGGATTGATAGCAGCCATTGGTGTACGAGTACTAGATTGATCAGTACCAACTAATGGTGTACGAGTACTAGATTGATTAGTAGCAGCCATCGCTGTACCAGTTCTAGACTGATCCGTACCAATTAACGGCGTACGAACTAACTTTGCTGTAGACTGAGCTTGCTCCCCATTAGTAGCTATAATTCCTTGATCGCTTTGTGCATGATGTGAAGTAGTCAGTATCGTTTTACGTTCAATCTGAGATTGGACTTGCTGTAGCCGTTGTCGCTCAGTATTGTCTCGTGCCGTTTGCTTCACTTTTTCCAATAATGTCGCTGTACGCTGTGTAGTAGTATTCGGAACTGCATCTTCAGTTGTAGTGATTGCTACAGTAGACAATGGTGAACTTATTAGTAATGGTGCATTTTTATATTGGATAATTTGATTAAGCTGGTGGTATTCATAAATGAGCTTAATATGAAGCGGTTGAATAACCTTCGTCAATTGAATAATTGGAGATTTCGCAAATGTCATAGCATCATGCTTCTTCGGCTCAATCCGATGCTGAAGCTTACTTCGTGCAAAACCGTTGTCAATTCTCCAACCATATTTTCCAACAATTTGATTCGCGAATTGTTGGTCTGCTAGATGTATTTTCCTAATCGGCTTTTCTCTAAACATTGCATAATCTCTCCTTTCCTCTCATGATGGTTATCCTGTTGCTGCAGTTAGCAGCCATTGTCATTGCCTTTGCTACTACAACAGCTTAAAGCCATTATGTACAAGCTCAATTTGTTCGATTGCAACCTCACTAACGCTGGCGTTCAGATCAGGTCCTACCCATTTACTAGGGAAGGCATCGTTAAATGTCCAGCGACGATACTCTCGAAACTGTTCATCAAAAAGAATGATCGAGCCACTGCGACGGACGATTTTCCCTTGTACCACATCGTTATACCAATCCCATAGCTCGTAAGAATCTGTTAAGCCATGCTTTAATATAATCGGGACATGCTTTGTTCGCATCGGCAATTGATGGGCGTACTCATTGACCCCACCTTCGTTATATTGCTCTAGCTCTGTTTCGACAACTAGACCACTAACCTCCGAAAAGCTGGCGACGAGTAGATGCTCGATTTCGACCATGAATCGATAGTTACCAACGACTTTAGAAAAAAAACCATCTAGATCTGACATATTGTTCACCTCATCTTAATGAAAGCTCTCTTAGAACACATCAAATGGATTTTTGCGATCTTTATCATCGCCCATCTTACGATTGATCTTCGATATTTCATCGCACCATTTCCGTCGTTCACGATGTTCCATATTCATAATATCTTCATGCTTCCAGTGGAAGTAGTAAGCGATAAATCCCGCTTCCTCATACAAGCGTTGCTCAGGATAAACGCTTATGCTCCTTCCATCTCGGACAAAAAAGAAATATCAACCTCATGCTCATGCTCGCATTTGGGACACATTGTGCGAACAGAAAGCTTTTCTGTTTCATTAATTTCACGATAAAAGTTTTGTAGAAACGCTAGATCAGCAGTAAAAAATCTTTCAATTGTTTTCGTGTCTACTGCACGAACATCTCCAAGCTTTGTAATGACGCGAGCTAACAATATAATTGTTAAATATCCTGGATTTTGCTGTACACGTTGATCTCTCATCGGCAGAATCTCATCTGCTGCTGTTGCCAGTCTCATCGTGCCACGACGATGCAAATTACCATTCTCATCGACATAACCTCTCGGCAACTCAAATTCAAACTCCGTACGAAATGACATTTTTTATCCTCCTAAAAACTTTTTATATGTTCTTGATATACTTCCTGTTGATGAAAAGTTACTTCGTAAGCAAAATCTACTTTTTATGACTTCTTGATGTGTTATCAGTTAATGAAAAGTTACTGCGTAACTTCGTTAACAAGATCTACTTTTTCGAAGCTTAAAATAAAGGTTCAAAAAGTGGACTTTCAGAATCGAGCAGGTGAAGCGTTACTTGAGAAAGGCGGAAGCGCAAGTGTACGTTGTTGGTACATGCGAACCGTACTTTCCAAGTTCGCTTCAGATGCGACGTCGAGTAACCTTCGAAGCAACTCATCGTTATCAAAGTCCACTTTTTGAACTACCCCAAACAGACGAAGGAACAACATATTTGGAATGTTGTTCCTATCGCCTGGTCGCTCTTAAAGCGTCCGCAGCATGCCTTCATGCGCAAGCTCTAGAAGCTCAATCGCAACTTCAGAAGCTGTTGCATTGAAATCAGGTGCTGTATACTTAGTCGGCCACGCTTCATTCACTTGCCATGTTGCAACATCTTCGCCTTCTTCGCTAATTGCAATAATCGTAATCGTTTTACGTTCTACCGTTCCTTCTACGATACAGTCTTGGATCCATTCGAATAGATCCAATGAATCGGTAGCTCCCCATTTCAATGAGATGTTGCCATACTTTGCAAGACCCGGTAATTTACGAGGTGTTATCGTATCTGTACCTTCTCTGTATTCAATAACGTCCAGTGATGCATCAAATCCTGAAACCTCACTAAAGCCCGCTTGTTCTATACCTTCAACCTCAACACGGAATCGAAACTTGCGGAATGGATCATTTCTTTCGCCTGCCATATGTTAATCTCCCTTTCTCTAATTAATAGTTTTGTTCATTATTGTTCGTTCGTTTTCTGTGTAATGCGGAATACGACGAATTCAGCTGGTTTCACTGGTGCAATACCAATTACACAAATTAAGCGACCATTATCGATATCATCTTGCGACATTGTGTTAGCACTAATATCAATGTAGAACGCTTCACTTGGTGATGAACCTTGTAATGCTCCGCCACGCCATACACGTGTTAAGAAAGCATCGATTGTACGGTGTACTCTTGCCCATAGACGTTCATCATTCGGCTCAAATACAACCCAGTTTGTCCCCTGCTTAATCGACTCTTCTACAAAAATGAATAAGCGACGGATATTAATATATTTCCATAAACTATTAGAGCTTGTCGTTCTAGCACCCCAGATACGAATACCTTGACCTGAGAAACTACGGATAAGGTTAACGCCTTGAGGATTCAAAATATCTTGCTCACCACGATTGTATTGTACATCTAAGCCAGAAACACCGCGAATCACTTCGTTAGCAGGCGCTTTCTCTACTCCACGAGTACTATCACTTCTAGCATATACACCCGCTACAGATCCAGATGGAGGAACCATAATATTACGTTTTTCTAATGGATCAAATACTTGTACCCATGGATTGTATAAAGCTGCATAGCTTGAATCAAACAGCTCACGATGTTCAAGTACATCTTGTACCGATGTTTTCTCGCGCGGAATATCTAGAATCGCAAAGCGACTACCTAAATTTTCACAATGCGCAACTAGTGCTAGTTGTACAGCAGCATCCGTTACACCAGGTACTGAGATAATACTAATACGGTCATTATCTACAAAGGATTGAATACCTGTACGCTTACCAGGACCTTCATCCACACCAATATATGTAGCAGGCGAAACATTATCTTGTGTACCATCCACTCCGCCAGTAAGCTGCAGCGTTACTTTATTGCCACTTGCAAATAGTGCCGTAACACTACTAGCCTCTACTCCAGTAATTTCTACTAGAGCTGATTTTACAAGTACTTTATCAACGTAATTCGCTGCATTCGCATTGAAAGATACATGCTCATACTTTTCAACTACATTCCCATAGCCTAGCTGAATCGTAAATTCAACTGTCGATAATAGTTTTGTAGGAATTGATCCTTCTACTGTTACTACATCACCACTAAGCGCGTTTGATAGACCAATTACTCCATCACGGACAGATTCGATAACCGCCTGCTGGGATCCAGCTTCACCAGCAAAGTTCACTTCATCTCCAACATTAAAGCCAGCGCTATTTTTCACAGCATATAGCTTTTCACCAACTTCAGCTGTAATATAGCTTTTCGCTTTGCTAGAAGGAGTAATAAGAATATTAATGCCATTACCCCATGTTCCTGCATTTTTAGCCGCTACATTAAGCTGTTCATTACTACCCTTTGCTGCTTTTGCATCCTCAGGTGCTACGCGAACAATGTACGCTTGCGAGCCTCCATTAGTGAAAAATTGATCAACTGCATAAGACAAATAACGATATTGACCAAACTGGTTATCAGACAGATAACTACCAAAATTACGTTTGAAATCATTCAAACTCGTTACTAATGTCGGTAGCCCCTTAACTGGCCCCATCTCCGCAATTCCTATAAAACCAGCAATACTCGTGCTTACACCAGATAATGGTTGACCCGCACTATCAAATTCTTCTACATAGACTCCAGGTGAAAAATATTCAGCCATTGTTTTTCCCGATCCTTTATCTTCCAAAAAAATATTTTAGATAAAGATCGGTTCCTCCTTTCGGATATTAGATATAGTATAGCGACTATGTATTGCACATAGTTTGCTTTACGATTGAGATTCATGATGCAGTACTTTAAGATGTCGCTCTTTGACTCTCGATACAGATTTCGTACGAGTTGAATCGAGAAAGACTGGACCTAGTTGATAAGCTGCGCTTAGCTTGTAAGGCTGATTCGGAAATAAACTAATCATCGTTTCTAGCGGTATATCCGCCTTCACAATACGATAAGTTCCATCGGTACCTGTTAATGCCCCTTCCAAATCTTCTCCTTTAAGTACTGCATGATCATGCAGTAGCTGTATTGTGCGACCGATAATTCGCTGTTCATCAATTGCTCTAGTAAGTACATCAGATGATGAATGTGCAGTAATTAAGTAGCTTAAATTCAAAGGTATTGGCGGGTAACGCATTCGATCGCCCTGATCAATAAGATCATTGCTACGAACTTCCGTATTCTCACGAACATCATACAAATATACCGTCAAATTCATATCGCCCTTATCCATTGGACTAGCAAGACCTACTCCATCTGGATGCGAGATCAACTCTGGTACAAGTGCTTCACGCAGCACCTTTACAAGAGATAGACCAATATCTGTTATGACAGAGTAATCCGCCACTTACATCACCCCTTCCAATAATGTGCATATGTTCCTAATCGATCCTTCATTAACAATTTACCTGTTTTCTTATATTCTTGAATCGCTGCCTCGATGAAATGCTGCATACTCAGCTTTGTGCCATCTTGTGCAACGAGATAAGCTGCTGTTAGTACAATGTTTTTGATAGGCCCACCTGATAATTCAAATGTTTTGGCAAGAAACGGTATATCCAATGGCTCGATCGGCATATGCGAAGGAATAATAGAACGCCATAATTGCTCACGTTGCACTGCATCTGGAAAGGGAAACTTAATAATGTATTGAATTCTACGCATAAAGGCATCGTCAAGATTTTGTGAAAAGTTAGTAGCAAGAATAGTTAGCCCATCATATTCTTCCATCTTCTGTAGCAAATACGAGGTTTCCATATTGGCGTACTTATCATGAGCATCTTTCACTTCTGAGCGTTTACCGAATAAAGCATCTGCTTCATCGAAAAATAGTATCGCTCCACTTAACTTTGCACGATCAAATATTTCAGCTAAATTTTTCTCTGTCTCGCCGATGTATTTGCTGACGATCCGAGTAAGATCTACGCGATACAATTCAGCCTGCATAGCTTTCGCCATGACAAGCGCCGCCATCGTCTTCCCTGTTCCTGGAGGACCGGTGAACAACATACTTACACCTCTACCATATGGTAGTATCCGCTCAAAGCCCCATTCTTGCATAACAATGTGTCGGTTCGCTACACGATGACAGGCTTGCTGTAGCAGCTGCAATGTTTCTTGCGGTAAAATAAGATCTTGCCAGTCCCATTGTGACTTCATTTGTACTGATTTTTGTTGTAGACCATGATGAATAAGACCATTAGCAGCTTGATGTAGCCAATAACTATCATCTCTCTCCTGCTGCAAACTACTTATATCTAGCGCTGACCAGCGCTTCAGTGCTATAGCTTGTTGCACAGTTGACGCAATTTGTCCTGCTGTAAATTGAAACTTCGTTGCTAGTTGTAAGGTGACTGTTGAATGTAATGTTAATTTTGAAGCGGTATAGGCTTTCCAAAGTTCGGAACCTTCTTCAAGCGTTGGAAGTGGGAATGTAATGATTACACGATCATTTTGGTCATATGTTGAATGAAGGGGCAAATGATTATTACTATGGAGTATGACAATATCATTCCAGCTCTGAAGCTGCTCCTGTAATTTTTGCAACCGAAAATCTCTTTCCATTTCTTCATTCTTTGCTATAAGCTGCTCAGCATGCTCAAAGATTGGAATCGCATTAAGAATTTTTGCTTCATGAAGAAAAAGTTCAATTGTCTGACCAAGAAGATGTATATCGTTAGAAAGGGATGTAATATCTAGTTCGAGTGTTGGTCTGGCCATTTTTTGTGCCAAATGCTTACTATGTATTGTTTTTCCGCTACCAGTTGTTCCAATCATTAATATCATTAAAGGTTGATCGCGATAATCGTTCACATAGTTAACCATTTGTTGCTGCAGGTGTTTATGAATCTCAATTGGGAGAAGTGATTCATATTGCCGCTGCTCAGTATATCGTACCGAGCTTAACAGCCCATTATATTGCCAGTTTAATTGTAATATATAGTGTATCATACGTGACTCAAGTACAAGCGGCTCAACGAGTAACGATGAATCCTTATTCGATATAGCTTGAGTCGATATGGTCGTAAACAAACGTCTTAGATTACTTGATGTATCCGTCATGCGTCGATACACTTGTACTTGTTCCTCACCACTACGACAGCATAAGCGAAGTAGCAGATCCAGTGTTACATATTGACAAGTGAGATCATCTTGAACATAACCGTATAGCTTTAAGTATTTACGATTCATATGCGGCGCTAGTGATACAGTAAGTAATCTTATGTCTAGCTCATCTAATGTTAACTGTTGCTGTAAGTCCATAATAGGAATCGATATCGATAATTCTCGATTGCGTTGTAATCGCGCAGCAATCATCTGCTCTAATCGAAAGATGAGTTGCAGCTGCTCAGCATCAAGCGAAATATAGGTTGATTCCGTAGTCAGTAGCTGCTTTGCTTCCGCTTCTGTCAAATACATCCCTTTAAATGGATTACGCTGTGCTGTTTGATGCTCCGCTTTATGTAGCATCGTATTCATTTCTGCTTCAAGCAACAAATCTAAGACGACGAACTGATCATGCAAATAGTCACTCGCTGCCCTGTAAGGCTCAATTAAAATCGGGACTTTTACAGCTTCGCTCATCACATTCCACCCTTTTCCAGTATAGTGTTACTGATTAAGGTCATTAATATTTCACTGCATCTAATTATATTTTTGCATGTACTCTAACATTGTGCAATATCTTTTATTGATTTGTGTAATCTAGGTCACATTATTGTTTTTACTCCAGTGAAATATGATAGTCGATACACATAATTGCAATATCATCGCATTGCGGATAACTCGCTGCAAAGCGCTGTACATCATTGACAATAAGCTTCACTTGATCTTCTGTTGAACAATGCTGCTGATGAGTTAAATAATGTTGTAATCGTTCCATACCATACCATTTCCCTTGCTCATTTTCCGCTTCTGTAATGCCATCTGTATACATTATAATTCGATCATTAGGTAACAGCTGTAAGCTTTGAGCAGCATAGGGAGCTTCTACTAGTACCCCGATCGGTAATCCTTTTTGACTACTAAGAGCAGTAACTGCGCCATTACGCAATAGTAGCGATGGACAATGCCCCGCATCACAGTATATAAACTGACCTGTCACAGTATTCATAATAGCTAGAAAAATAGTCGCAAACATTGTTGAATACTCTGTACTTAGTTCTTCATTAATTGCTGTAATAATTTGCTCAGGTGATGAGAATTCCGTTGACTTGGCTTTAATCCAGATCATAACGGCTGACATAAAAAGTGCCGCTGGCATCCCCTTGTCTGATACATCACCTAAGCATAGAAGCATATGCTCCTCATCAAGCGGAAAGAAATGATAGAAATCTCCACCGACTTCTCTTGCAGGCATCAATGTAGCGTGTAGTTTACAATGATGCAGCTTGTATTGATCACCTGGGAGAAAGCTTTCTTGAATTTCTCTCGCAATGCGCATCTCGCTTTCCATCTTTTCTTTTGCAGCCGTCGTCTGCTGTAGGCTATTCATAGAATGTTCAAGTGCCTCGTACAATAACATATTCTCAATCGCCATCGCTACAGGTGCGCTCATACTTTCCAATAATGCCAGATCGAGCTTATTGAACGGGCGTCTACCCTTCCTGTTAATGACCTGCAATACACCTAGCAATGCACCATTACTCTGAACGGGTACACATATCATATTACGTGTTGCAATAGCTGATCGCTTAGCGACTCTACTCGACCATCGTTCATCGTTAGCTGTATTAGGGATAAGTAACGATTGACCATGCATAGCTACCCAGCCTGCGATCCCTTCACCTGGCTGCAACCGAATCTCTTTCACTTGCTGATGATTTTCACCTGTAGCTACTTCGAAGTACAGTTCGCCACTATCTGGATCAAGCAATATAATCGAAGAGCCCTCGGCACGTAATGCCCCCGCTGTTGTCGTCATAATAACTTCTAGCAGTTGCTTACGCTTAATCGTTGAGCTTAACTGCAGACTCACGTCTAGCAAAATTGCATCTCTACGATGTTGTTGTTGCATTTTCCGAGCATAATACATACTTCCAACACATCCAGCAGAGACAATACCCGTACCCAATTCTAGCAGCATGCTAACAGCCTCCCCTATACATTAGCTTGCAAATATGCCCATGCTTCCTCTTCGGAATTACAAATCGTAAAGATAGAGGAGAAACCTGATAAATCAAATATATCTCTAACATTACTTTGCATCATACATAACACGACTGATCCTTGAATCGCTTTAGTTCTTTTAATTGCTAATAGCATCACTCGTAACCCAGCACTACTAATATAATCTAATTTTTCTATTTGAAATAAAAAATGCTTATTCCCTTGATCAAGTAACTGTATTAACTGTTGTTCTAGCTGTTGCATCGTAACGCCATCTAATCTTCCTTCTAATGAAATAACTGTAATTACATCCTTTTGCTCGACATGAATATTCATCCATCATCATCCTTATCTCTAACTTAATCGTTTGATCATCGTTATCTCTAGACTAATCGTTTGATCATCGTCAACTCATTGCGTTTATCCTTATATTCATATAGACATTGATCCATTTTCTCTCTAATGAAATATATGCCAAGTCCGCCAGGCTTACGATCTACTACTTCTTCTACTAAATTAGGCTGATGATGATGCAATGGATTAAAGGAAGGTGCTCCATCGCTAAATACAATTCGTAATTGTTGACCAGCAATATGCTCAAGTTCTAATCGTATTTCTTCATGTTGAAGTGCTGCTTCACTGTAGTCTTTATAGCCATGATTAACGATATTAACAAACCATTCCTCACAACAAAGCAGCACCGTAAAGCTTAGCTTACTATCAAGCAATTCTGTTATACAGAATTGCTCGATCAGATGACATAACTCTTCCCAATTCGCAACATACGGCGTCATCCTCAGCTGAAGCTGTGACATGGAAAACCTCCTCCATCTTTTTGACTTATTTCGCCACATTAGCTCCATATGGCACGTATTAACGAAACTTTTTGACTTGTTTGCTCTATGAACCAGCCTGCTAGACACATTAAAGCAACTTTTTGGCTTGTTTCGCCACACTAGCTCCACATAGCATGTATTAACGAAACTTTTTGCTTTGTTTGCCTCATCGACCAACCTACTAGACACATTAGAGTAACTTTTTGCTTTGTTTCGCAACACTAGCTCCATATCGCACGTATTAACGAAACTTTTTGCTTTGTTTGCTCCATCGACCAACCTACTAGACACATTAGAGTAACTTCTTGCTTTGTTTCGCAACACTAGCTCCATATCGCACGTATTAACGAAACTTTTTGCTTTGTTTACTCCATGAACCAACCTACTAGACACATTAGAGTAACTTTTTGCTTTGTTTCGCAACACTAGCTCCATATCGCACGTATTAACGAAACTTTTTGCTTTGTTTGCTCCATCGACCAACCTACTAGACACATTAGAGGTACTTCTTGCTTTGTTTCGCAACACTAGCTCCATATCGCACGTATTAACGAAACTTTTTGCTTTGTTT
>NZ_JBXCIY010000006.1:65031-275253 GCF_056786395.1 Paenibacillus sp. Y951
CTAGACACATTAGAGTAACTTCTTGCTTTGTTTCGCAACACTAGCTCCATATCGCACGTATTAACGAAACTTTTTGCTTTGTTTACTCCATGAACCAGCCTGCTAGACACATTAGAGTAACTTCTTGCTTTGTTTCGCAACACTAGCTCCATATCGCACGTATTAACGAAACTTTTTGCTTTGTTTACTCCATGAACCAGCCTACTAGACACATTAAAGCAACTTTTTGTCTTGTTTCGCCACACTAGCTCCGTATGGCATGTATTAACGAAACTTTGCAGCTTTGTTTGCCTCATCGACCAACCTACTAGACACATTAGAGTAACTTCTTGCTTTGTTTCGCAACACTAGCTCCATATCGCACGTATTAACGAAACTTTTTGCTTTGTTTACTCCATGAACCAGCCTACTAGACACATTAAAGCAACTTTTTGTCTTGTTCATCCCCATGCTCTAGCGGAGAGAACTAATCGCTCGTGGAGAAGCGATAGCGTTCGTTTTTGAACTTCCCCTTTCAATAAAGGTTCAAAAAGTGGGCTTTCGAAAGCCGAGAAGATGGAGCGCTACTTGAGAAAGACGGAAGCGCAAATGTACGTGTTTGGTACATGTGAACCTACAATGTTTCTGCAAGAAACATACATCGGAAGCTTATGCCGTACTTTCCAAGTTCGTTTCATATTCGATGCGGACAACGCTACGTCAGCCAATCATCGTTATCAAAGTCCACTTTTTGAACTACATCTTCAAGAGCATTTGCTCTAATGCATGTAGGCGGTGACTTATGGAGCGTAATAAGCCAACTCCGATCTCAGGGTATAAGCGAACTAATTTCACAACTTCATCTCCACTTATCTCTAATACATGTACTTGCCCGAACAGTACTTGCGCAGATATTCGAGACGGAGACAGATCAAATAATGACGCTTCGCCGATACTCATCTTCTCACTAATAATCGCTAACGTTCCTTCTACCCCTTCCTCATTCATCCCACTAATTTCCACATGTCCCTCTAACACTATAAACAATTTGGTGCTTTGCTCACCCTGCTGAAGCAAGTAATCATCTTCTTCGTATTTACGCTCATGTGCAATACTCGCTATTCTTCCTAGCTCATCTAATGAAATGTCTTGGAATAACGGGGCTTGCTTCAAAAACATAATTTTATCAAGTGCACCAAGATACTCCCAATTATTCATAAGCAATAGTTCACCTTTCTCTGCTCCTGCCTTAATAGCAATAGCTTGAAGCCAAGGATCAGTTACTTCCTTCCTCTCTTCTTGCTCCACCTCACGGCCTCGATAATAGTTCAGCAATTGTGAACTTAATTTGTTATGACCAAAGCCCTCAGACAATATCTCAATGCCATGATCTCTAATCTCTTCCAGGTCACTTTCAACAGCTTCGCGCAGTAACGTTACCGCTCGTTCATCACTATAGCGAATCATTACCTTCCAAATGGTATCAAGTTGCTGCTTCACAATATCAGTTGTCCGTTCCCTAGCAAGCTTAATCCATTGTTCCTGATTCGTCGCTGCAATCTGCTCATACATACGATGACTAGCAGAAAGTTCCTGCAGCTTGCTCATACATGTAGGAATAACAGTTGATTCAACGTCATGCTCTTTACCAATCATAGAAAGCACAGATACCGCTTTGCTCCATTGTTCTTGGTTAGGCGAAGCTACAAAACGTAGCAATTCCTCATTAGCAGATTCTCCAAGTGAAAGTAATGCCTCTTCAATTGCTTTATTCAATTCAATATCTGCACCAACAAGTAATTCCATCAAACTAGTAACCATATCTTTATCTGCTATTTGCCCGATAACTCGAACAGCAGTAAGCTTCACCGCTTGCGACTCCGAAAGCATACACATCATGACATCCATAATCATACTATCCAAATGCCGCTCTCCAATAAGCTGACAAGCAAGCTCTGCTGCTTCATTGCCCTTTTGCAGCTGCTGTTGTAGCTCTAGCTGAAGCTCATTAACATCATTACTAACTTTCCAAGCCTCATAATTCACTAGTAGAGAAACGTCACGACGTGCATGTTCAATATGTTCATTACGCATTTGTCCTGAAATAACTTGCGGTGACAGAAACAACTGACGGTAACCAATAGCGCGAACCTCGGCATCTTCATCCCGTAATAATAGCTTATACTGTGCCAGCTTTACCTGCTGCCAGCTTTGTGGATGAATGGCCGATAATGCCAAAGCTTTCAGCTTGCCGCGCCCATGTTCTGCATATTGCCAGAGCACTTGATAGAGTGCTGGATCAGGCTGACGAATAAGCAACTCCAATGTAAATTGCTGTAGCAGCATATCTCCTTGCTGAAGCTGCTTCACGATTGCTTTTCGCACGCGTTCATGTCGCATAGATTCTAGTAATTCAGCAATATAATCTTTCGTAGATTGCTGCAAATTAGCAATTAACTCCTTAATATAAAGTGACTTGGCTACCCATGCGATCACAACTAATATAGCGGCAAGCACCAGACCAATAATGGCTTGCAGCGTTAAACTCGCTTGCCATTGTGAATGCAATAATGATATGCCGGATCCAAGCAATATACCTGCCGAGGAAGCAATTCCTTGCGCCGTATAACGGTATCCATCCCGATGCTGCAAGGGCACCATCTTGAAGAAAAATTGATAGCTTGGCTCAGCAAAATAATAGAGTAGCAAATAGGTAAAGCTATATCCGATCGCTACCATAACAAGCGCCATCGATTGATCAATAAATAACGAGGTAAGTCCAAAACATGCTACAAAGATAATAGAGATTAATAGAATAGTATTCGTCGCACCAAGTTTGTCCATCAACTTAGTCGATATGAGCTGTAAAATAAATGCAGCTATAAAGAGTAGCACAACCATCATTCCATAAAATGATGTTAGCTCACTTTCGTTCGGAAATGCTTGTTGAGCTTTTGTGAAGTATTGATACTCCATCACGAAATATAAGGCTGGCATGACCGTCATAATTCCGACGACTAATAGGAGGAAGGGAGATCGGAAGAGACGTGACCAATAATACGAGCTTCGCTCACCTTGTGGAGCTTGCTCTTCTTGGAACGTTAATGGTACTAAATATTTGCGAATCGCATGAATAAAGCTCGGAAATGCTGCCAGTAATAAGAAGGCAGCTATAAGGTACAATAATTCTGAACCAAGTAAAGTAGCTAGCGTCGTTGAGGTTAGACCTGCAATAATACCACCTATAATAGCTAACAAGACGAATACTGGCATTAATCGCTTCGCTTGTTGTGTTGGGCATAAGTCAAACGCCGTCGCCCACATAAGCAGCGTTTGCTGACGAATAACAAAATTTGACGTAATAAACAATATAAAGTAAAACGCTATCCACTCCACCTCAAATAAGCGGAAGACGAGCAGAATAATACCATTGATGATACCTATAGCTACAAAAAGCAAATACAGTCTACTCATAAAGCGAGCCTTCGCTAGCCGCTGTGAAAAAAACGATAGTAGCCATCCTTCTATAGGAAGTAGACAGGCTTCAACAACATACATAATAGGTAACATCATGATGCCGACCCGCGTATTGAAAATCGCCATGAATGAGGTATAGTTCATCATCTCAGAAATGCCGGCAAGTAAAAACACGACACCCATTAGCATTAATTTTCGATTATCTTCGGGTTTTAATTGAAAATATCTTTGCATAGCTGTTATCACTAGACATATCCACCTTGTCATCTGTAAATTAAATTGAATGTATTCGGGCAGCGATGTGATCTTTAGTAGTGGTCTTCTTACCCTGTAATAGTCCAAGCTTCTGCAAAATGATAATGTATTTCTCATCCTTACGTGTAGTACCTAAACGATACAGTATTTCAATTATAGTAATTTTCAAAAGCATATATAACTGATTAACGGAAGCATAACCTTGCGCCTTCAGCTTTTTCATTCTTTGCGCTTCTTGTTGCTTAGGTAGCAGCTTATGATCAATTTCCAAAAAGCGATCGATAAGCTCAGCTCTATTGCCAATAGTTATCGGCTGCCTTCCATTATCGAACGGAATGCCAAACAACAATTGAAACATTTTATCAGCATTTTGCAGCATTTGCTCCATTGATTGCGGCTGATTATTCACTTTAGCTTCCTCTTCGGCTTCATCCTCGAGACCAAAAATGCCAAGCGCAGCGAGCCATGAACCAGCCCCATCTGCTTCTTCCTCTTGCTCATCTTGCTCCGGTTCATAGTGTAGCACACTAGTACTTTGCTCTTGCTGAACCGTTTCAAGCTGTCTTTCAACTTGTCGATCATTCAAATTCATAATAACATGAAGTGCTTCGTTAATGCGCTTCCAATCTACCCATTGCTTCAAATGCTCTTCAATCGTTACGTTATTACTTAATTGATAAAGTGTTAATTGTCCTGCACCATTCAATTTATGCAATAATAACTGTTTTTTCGGGATCGATAGGCTATCTAATGTTCGCAATAGATATACCTGTCCTTGCTTATTACCTTTATAATTGAGCCATAACCATGCCTCACGATATGGAACTAATAAGCCGGAGCTATTCATCGTATATTGCGGCTCACTTGCCCCTAATGCGGTGACATCAGCCTCTTTTCGAGGTTCCTCGGGCTGCAATGTAATTTGCTTCGTCGTTCTAATCATCGTTTGCCACTGCTGCCAATCTGGCGATGTATGCAGCGCTGCTGTAAAATCACTATTTTCTCCATACCACTGAATAAGCAATGATTGTCGTTGTCCAACAGACAACGCTTCGAATTGACTCCACATCAGGCCTTCTCCAGCTTGCTCGGCTTGAAGTGCTAGCACAAGTACTAACTGCTTAAGCTGTACATTCAATCCCTCTGTCGCTGTCGTCATCGGTGCTGTATGAGTAATATGCTGTAGCAATTGGCTTGATGCAATATTGCCGATACTTTGCTGTAGCTTCCATACGGGAGGTAGCTCCCTCTGACTAGGCGCTGTAACAGAATTAGGTTGTTCGCGTTCCTTGCTGTTCATCTGCTGCTTAGAAGCACGGGCTAACCGCTGTCGTCCAGATACCATAATGTCCTCCTACGATACCTTTTTGAAATATTTTCTTACATTATATCAATATTTCTACCTTATTGTATCTATTCCTGCTAAAATACTTTGTAGTACTACCATTCGAGTATGCTACATCCATAGCCATCCTCCCCACCTCCCTTTTATTACTTGTGGCTATGAATCATATCTGATCTACCTTCTCTACTACATTCCCTATAGGAGGCCTTGGAATGTCATCAAAAACTAGCGAATCTACAAGTAAAGATATCGAAAAAACTAATTCTAACAAAACTCTCCCGCCTACCAGTCAGACAAACACAGCTAGCCCTACTAATATGCAGAATATTGTCGGCAATCAAGAGCTTGCTCGACTTGCTGAGGAAGAGCAATTTGGTTTAACAGAACCCGAACTTTTTTCAATATATGAAACTAATCTATACAAACCACTGAAAGCTAAAGTTTTAGATAAATTTGGTGTGGGCAGAAAATCTTTTCGCCGTTCAAAGGAATTGAATAATTTTCGCCAAAGTATGAAGGATGCGGCACGAGCGCAGGCTAACGACGATATTGCTGCCCATCTTGATTCTAACAGCTCACTTGCTGGTAATAGTAATATTGCTAAACAGTACAATGGCATGCTTGCTAATAAGGAAGCACGTTCCGAAGCAAAGATATCCGTGAATAGCATTATGGCGAAGGAATCCGATCGAATTATCAATAAACTAGTGCCTGAAGATACTGCAGTAGATCAATTGAAGCAAGCTGCGCTAGCAACGATGTCATCGAGTAAAAATGCTAAACTTAAAGAGAAAGATAAGAAAAAGAGAGCGGCAAGTAGCGCCCAAGATAAAGCAAAGGATCTACTCAAACGCTTTGAAGAACCTGCGATTAATGAAGCTCGCTTAATTATTAAAGGTGATCAGAGCTCCGGTGCCGCTCAGCCGAATCAAGCAAAAATTGATAATATGACCAAGGATGTAAAAGGTCAAGTTACAATGGATCAAATCGGCGAGAAAGCAATAAAAAAAGTTGTTGAGGCAGATTCCGTCAACAGTGGTCTAGCAAAAATAGCACCTATTATTAACCTTGCCGTTCCGTATGATGGTGATTCCGCATCGCTTGCTTTCGAATTGAAAATCCCTGTTAGCACAGCTGTATTTCTCACGATTGGTCTAGGGGCAGAAGCCGAAAAAGATGACGGTCATTTGACAATTGGAGCTAATATTGCTGTTGGTGCAGGTGTTTCTGCCGGAATAACTGAAGTTGCGGTGAAATTAGGGATGTTCATTGAAGCGAATGGCTCTAGTACACAATCTGCTTTGAATCTAATCTCATATGGTATGTACCGTAATATGAATGTTGGCTTCCCTTCACTTGCTCAAACACTATGGGGCAAAGGTGGTATGAGTGGAAAAAGTAAATTAGAAGAAGCCGAAATATGGGCTGCTGCTATCGAAGCTCAAGAAATGGAAGATACTGAGAATTATGTTGATGTTGGACAAAGCATTTCCGCTGCAGTAGAAATTGAGACTGGGATATATAAAGGTGAATTTGAAGCATTAGGTCAACGTTATACGAAATATAGCAAAGAGAGCTTTGAGACAATCCCTGAACTGCTCTTCGGAGATAATTCAGAAACGACATTAGATGCGTTGACACAAAAATCTACTCGAATGAATCAACTCAAAACGCATAAGAAAATATCAGCATCTGCCTCAACCGAATTAACTTTACCTCGAGCGAAACTTTCCTTCAGCGGTGAAGGTGCAATGACATTCTACAATAAAGCGCTTCAACAATTAGAAGCAAGTATCTCTGTTGATCTTCCAGGTGAAATAACTGGCTTCTCTGCTTGGAAAACAATCGTTGAGGAAATTATACCGAAAGTTATTAGTTCTACAGCAAAAATTCATAGTCTAATTGATGCTAAGCAGAATATACCAGCAGATCAATCAAAGAGCGTCCAAGACGCACGTATGAGAGCATTACAGGGGGAACTAGAGAAGAAAGTTGATAAACTAACAACAAAGCTAAGCAAATCAACTGAGTATATTGATCCAGAGACTGGAAAAGTAAAGAAAACTGTCGAAAATGATTCATGCTTAAGCTTGAATTTTGGATTTGAATTAGGTTTCGAAAACGGTCAATCAGGAGACTGGAAAATCGAATTTGATATTTCGAAAAAAAGCAGCGTTAAAATCAAAACTCCTATTATCACCTTAGAGCTCGAAAAATCAAGGAAACTAATGAGCGCCTCTCGAGGGAAAAATGAGGGAGAACTTGAGAATGAACTTAATTTCTATCAGCGCTAATAAATATTGAAAGGAAAATCAACCTATGAAAGTAATTTCATCCGTAACCACTTCCACGCCTGCTACATTTCAATCCTGGACTGGCGGGAGTCTACCTGTATTAATTACGTCTGTTGTTCACCAGCAACAAGACGAACAACAATATATTACGATGACAATAATTGTGGAACCAGAGCAAATGGCTCAAATTTTTCAAGAGCAATGGTTTCACGTAACTTCTCATGCAATGTTAAATGATGTAAGCTTTGGCGCGGAGGATAATATCGAACTAAAACTTATTGTAGCACCATCCGTTGCACAGCAAATCGTGAAGCAAGAAGCAGATGCCGAAGCCATTCTTCTGTCTGTTATTCCCGATACCTTTATCGTACGTACATTACCACTGCTTACACAAGCGGAGTTATGGTATGTCGCTGAAGCGATGCAAACCATTTCGCTACCGCCTGAACTCGTTCATGAAGGTCGGCTGCGTCATGGCTTTCATACGATATGGAGACAAGAGCTGCTTCATACTCCTCCTACTACCAATATGACTGAACAGCAGGAGCAAGCTGATGCGGATATCATTGACAATCGTGATAGCAATAACGGTCTTGCAGCCCAATTAGAGAAATATCTAGCCGATCATCAAATTAAGTATGATTTTCACAATGAGCAGTTAATCCGTCTTAAGCTGCATGGGGACAATGAAGTGAGCTGGACAGAGCTGATTCGCATTGAAGAGGATGCCGAGCTCATTGTACTATACGCGATTTTCCCTAGGCTTGTTGAGGAGCAGCATCGCGAGCAGCTGGCGCTGCAACTTATTAATGAAAACTATGATCTTATTAATGGCGCATTCGAAATGGATATTGCAGATGGAGAACTTCGTTTCCGTTCAGCGTTGCTTTGTCCAAACGGAATAGACGATCATCATATGATGCGGCTATTGAATGAACATATACAGATTATGGAGCAATATGTCCCAGAGCTAATTGCTATATTGTAGCGTCATTGTATACTGCTAGACATCAAAGGGGCTGTTCCCCGGCGTCATTGTTTCTTAGTTGACGCCGAGGAACAGCCCCGCTTTATATCGATATCGTTTACTAACCAGCATGACGATTAATAGGCCAAAATAATACCTTTATCGTTAGCATATAATGAGCTTACTCCACCCGTAGGCACGATGACGATATCTTTGAATTGGAATTGTTCAACTAGCTGCTGCTGTAGACGAAGCGCAAGCGGCTCATTATTACAATGTGAAATAACTGCACGAAGCTCCGCTGTGTTTTTCCCACTATCTGTGACCGTTTCAGCCATTTTCTTGACGATTTTCGTCTGACCTTTACAGGTTGAATATTGCGTAATATTACCATCGCCATCTGAGCCTAGTAACGGCTTAATATTTAAGATGCTTATAATTTTACCCTTAACCTTACTTAATCGACCATTTTTCATCAGATTATCAACATTATCAAGTACAAAGTACGTTTTCATTTCATTAATGAACTGCTCAACTTGTGTAATAAGCTCCTCGCCTTGTACACCACTTTCGATAAGATCGCGAATCTGAAATGCGATTAACATTTCTCCTGCCGCAGCACTTTTGGAATCAAATACATGGACGTTATGATCACTTTTCTCTAGCATATCTGCTCCTAATACTGCACTCGAATAAGAGCTAGATAATTTACTTGATAATGTCACGACGAACGTTTGCGGTGATTGCTCGTACAGCTCATGATAGAGCGAAGGTGATGGTGCTGCTGAACCAACCTTGCCCGTACAAGCCTTCATTTCCTCAATAAAGCTGGGAATATCTAAAGTTTCATCATCTATAATTTCTTTATCGCCAAGATACAGATTCAATGGTACTACTTTCATATTAAGCGTTTGCTTAATGTCATCAGTTAGATCGCAACAAGAGTCTACAACGATTTGATAAGTCATATGAAACCTCCATCTGTCCTTTATTGCCTTATACTAGCACGTTGATCGCTTGCTATACTATTGACAACTATCATATCTTTGCAAATAAAGGCGATGTTTTTCAACTAGATTAACGATATCGACACATTTGACAGTATGTTTTAGCTTGCTAATTTTTTGATCGCTGTGATCTCTTCTTCCTCAAGCGTATCATTGTTCATAAAAGGCAAAAGCTCTATAAGTAATTCCGATACATTTGTAGGGTAAATAATCGACGATAATCTACTAAGCCACTTTGCCTTTTCATGTCTAAATTCATCGGCACTATAAATACCCCCCTCAAATAATTTCGCCATTTTTTTCAAATCATTCACTAATATATATACGATTATCGTTGTTCTATCTGCTTCCAAAAACTCTATTTTTTTCATCGAATTAATCGCTTCATACGCGGCATCAAAGGGTATTTCAATTTTATTGAAGGCTATAAATGTAACCACTCCTAATAAAATAAAGACTGTACCAAAGGCTAACATCATTCCTCCTTCACTCGTCAATTCACTTGTACCAAATCCAGGTAATATTAAAAGTAGGCCAGTGATAATAAATAGCCAGCCTAGCATGATCTTTACCTTTTCAAGACGAACTGCAGTGAAGTAGCCAACGACGGGATCAAACGATACGTATAAGTAGACAACAAACTCGCTTCCAATAAATAACAAGCACATTGCAATCATAAATATGTTATTATCCATTACGACGCCCTCCTATTTAACAGAAAAATAGAATCTAATTCCAAATATGCTAACACTAATTTACTTTCTCCATAGATTATACGTGCACAGAAACTAATAGTAAACATTTTGAAACATGTAGTTCGTTTTTAATTTCATTCTTTTTCATTATTGTAAATATGAAGGGGATGATATAGTGGATTATCATAAATTAGGATCTCGTCTCCGACAAGAGAGACAACGATTAAACCTAACACAAGAAAAACTAGCTGAAAAAGTCGATATGTCCCATGCTTATATTGGGCAGATTGAACGGGGCGAACGCAGCTTAACGTTAGAAACTCTTGTAAATATAGCAGAGGAACTAGATGTCACTGTTGATTACTTATTAGAAAGTGCCATTGACATTAGCAATGCATATTACCTTCAGAAAATTAGACTTCTGTTGTCTACACGTACTCAAGGGGAACAGAAAATGGCGTACGAGATGCTAGAGCTACTATTTAAACATCAGGATCAATTACCCGAGTAGTCGAATAAGACGTTATTTTTGAAATCCTACTGTTTGTACATGCACTATAAATGCTCCGTTGTATATGTATTTATGTGTTGAAAAAGAGGCTGGACAGTTTAAGTAACTAAACTGCCTAGCCTCTTTTTGTGGAACTACAAATGTAGCTAATTAGATTATTTAGATGAATTTCAAAATTTCATCCATTGGCAAACGAGATGATCCGTATGCTGGTCCAGCAGCTTTTCCGATCGCAATTAACACGATAGGAACTATGTTGCTAGGTAGCTCGAATCTTTCAGCGAACTTCACTTTGTCAAATCCGCCCATTGTAACAGTGTCGAAGCCCTTTTCCTTAGCAATCAACATGAATTGCATAGAGATTAGTCCTGCATCAAAGCTAGCAATATTTGTTCTTACTTCATCTGGTGCATTAGGGTATAAACGATTTGTGCTGGCAATCATAGCATCTTTGCTCGCCTCTGGCATATGCCCTTCTGCTACATTTTGCGTATAAATTTGCTCGACCTTCTTATACATTTCAATATCGCCTAATACCGCGATCACTGCAGAAGCTGTTTCTACTTGTTCTTGGTTGTTAGCGATTGTCCGTAATTCTTTTTTCACAGCTGTATCTTGAATAACTAGAAATCTCCAAGGCTGAAGATTGCTTGATGATGGAGCTGATGTAGCTTCTTTAATCATTTCTGACAATTCGTCTTTCGAAATAGTAGCAGCAGGGTCATATACTCTTACCGATTTTCTATCATGCATTAATGAATATAAATCCGCTTGTGTTCCTGTAGTCATGTTATTTCCACCTTTATACTTACTATTAGTAAGTTGATAATAACAACTTACCATAAGTAAGTTAATCGGTCAATAAAAAAGTAATTCCTAAGCTTAATTTGGCGATTATAAATGTTCCATAGACGGATATGTGTTAAACTTAATGAAAGTAATGTTCGGGGAGGTCTCAAATGAAACAGTCTGATTGTCAACATACATGTAGTGATTTTCATACTACTATCGAATTTCTTGGTAGAAGATGGATGGGGATGATTCTATATACCTTAATGTCAGGTCCCAAACGTTATAATGAAATTTTCACCAGCATTCCTGGGATTTCAGATCGACTATTAACAGAGAGACTTAATGAATTAATAAAAGCAGCATTGATAAATAAAAATTTAATTGATTCATCTTGTAAAAAGGTTGAATACGAGTTAACTACCAGTGGGCACGCCCTAAAAGATGTTATTGTATCCATTCATAAATGGATTGATGTTTGTGAACTGGAGCAAAAATTAAAGAAGACATCCTCATAAGCATTTATTTTTGGATCACTTTAATAGTATCTCTTTCTCAACTTCATCTATTCACAGATATTTTTTTCAATAAATAGGAAAAGGGGAATTGCCAACTTCAGCAATTCCCCTTTTCCTTATGTTTTCGATGCTACCTTATCCTTTCAAGCTCATCTACTTATTGCACTTCATTGGGATGATGTTCTCGATTCTCCCAGGTCAACCCTTCATTAGCTGTAAAGTGCCACACCAATAAGACCCGAAATACAAATAACATAGACAGGATGCTTCTTAAAATAAACAATTGCTGCAAAGGAGCCGGCAAATATAACGATTTGACTTATTGTATACCACCAATCTGTCGAAATCATCGAGTTATTTCTAATAAATATAATAGCAGAAAATACAATAAAGCCAGTAACGATCGCACGAATACCGTATAAAGCATTGTTCCAATACTTATTATTTTTCATAACCCTATAGAAGATGGCGAGCAATACAACACTAATCAGTGAAGGTAATACGATGCCTATCGTGGCAATAATAGCACCTGGAAGCTCCATATGCATATAACCAATGGAGACCGCCATATTAACAGCAATTGGGCCAGGACTCATACCAGATATTGCAACAACATCTGTAAATTGATCTAGCGTAAGCCATTGATGCCGGGTAACAATCTCTGCCTGCATTAATGGAATCATGGAATATCCGCCACCGAAGGAAACGAGGCCGACAATAAAGAAAGTAATAAATAATTGAATGATATCGTCCATCATGCACCTCAGGTTAGATCATATAGTCACTATAATTGTCTTGTGAAGGCGAGTTAGCTTGTTGATATGGCTTGTGTTCACCTTTCAATGCTCGTAGTAAATAGATGATTATGCCGACCACACCACCAACAGCAATAAGTACAATGGGATGAACCATATGGTTGAAAAAGTACATGGTGATTACGGTCGTAGCCGCTAAAACTATTGTCGGAATATCAACTAGTGCCTCTTTCCCCATCTTCATAGCTGCGTAGACAATTAATGCCAATACTGTAGTTCTAATCGACATGAAGGCAGCCTGCACCTTAGGGATATCCTTCATATATATAAATACTATAGAAAATAAAATCATAATAAAAAACGTTGGGATAAGAATACCTAGTAAAGCAATAATCGCACCCAGCCCACCTTTTAAACGGTAACCAATAAAAATAGCCGAGTTAAGAGCGATTGCTCCGGGAGCAGATTGAGCTAAAGAAAAAACATCTGAAATCTCCTTAGCGCTCAACCATTTTTTTTCATCTACTATTTCCTTTTCAATAACAGGAATTAATGCAAAGCCTCCACCGAAGGAAACGGGACTAATTTTTAGAAATGTTATGAAAATTTGAAACAACGTACTTTCCGCTTCTTTTTCCCAAAAAGAATTAATTCTCTTAGAAATCCGCATTTTAACTACCCCTTCTTGTTTCGTTCACGATGTTGTTACATACATTATATCACCTTTATCCTATATTGGGATTAAGATAAGAAGGACATTTGTATATTCTTTTTATTTTATAAATTCGTTATAATGACAATAGGATATAATTCCTATATTAATACTAGTGAATTGAGGTTAGTTTATGGATGCGAATCACCCTACTTTAACTAGTGTAAAAAGTAGTATTTTTCATTATATATCACAACGAGTAGATAGCTCCAAAGAAGATATTCAACAATCGTTAAAGCTTTCTAGCTCTACTACAGCTAGATTAATACAGGAAATGATTGAACATGGCGTTATTATTCAATCAGGCTTCGGACCTTCTAAAGGCGGTCGCAGACCGCTACTATATAATGTTAATAGTGACTATTGTTATATCGTTGGTATAGAGATCTCTCGCTTTTATGCAACGGTCGGTTTATTTGATTTGACGTTGAATGCCAAATCATTAACAAGATGGAGAATGGATAGCTCCATGAAGCCCAATGTATTTATTGATACTGTTTATCAAACCATTCTTACGTACTGCAAGGATCATCAAATTACGAAAGATCATATTATTGGGATTGGGATTGGCTCGATCGGTCCGCTTGATCGCAGTAGTGGAGTTATTATCGATCCCGTTCATTTTCCAGCAGAGGGTTGGAACCAACTGGAGATTACAAATTTAATAGAAGACCTTACAGGATTACCTACCTTTTTAGATAATGGTACAGATTGTGCCGCGATCGGAGAGCAATTTTCCTTTCGCAAGCAAAATATTGAAGCAGATCACCTGCTCTATATTAGCGCAGGAGTTGGATTACGTTCGGCGATGATCTCAGGGGGAAGGCTTGTTCAAGGTATATATGATCGTGAAGGTGCTTTTGGTGAAATGATCATTAAAGCTGGGGATCAACCGATCTTAAAGCAGGCTCGCGCTGGAGCGCTTGAGAACTATGTATCGATTCCCGCATTAGTTGAACAGTATAAAGTACAATATCGATTGGGTAGAACAGGATTTAAACAAGAAGATCGAAACACTATAGCGGAATCGAATATTGATTTTGATTTCTTAATTAGAGAGCTGAGAAATAACAATGAACTCGTAACCGAATTATTCAATCAATCTGCAGTATATTTGGGTATAGGTATAGCTAATCTCATTAATACTTTTCAGCCAAATAAAGTAATTATTGGTGGAGCGCTTATCTCCGCTTTCAAGCCTTATTCTGATATTGTAGCAAGCATAGCAGACAAATATACGTATAATTCATCCGCCTACAAGGTACAGTTTATTGAAGGGATATTGTTAGAAGACGCTGTTGCCACTGGAGCAGCCTTATTAGTTAGAAATAAACTATTTTAATGACAAGAAAGGGCTGTTCCAGCGTCATTTCTCAATGACTTTTGGAACAGCCCCTCCGTTTTACCTTATTACTTCACTGTGTTTTTCCAGTCAGCAGCGAACTTTTCCATCCCTTGATCCGTAAGCGGATGTTTGGAGATTTGCTCGATCACGCTGAATGGAACAGTCGCAATATGAGCACCAGCCATCGCTACGCGAGTAACATGGTCTGGGTGACGTACAGATGCCGCAATGATTTGAGCATCTAAGTTATGAATGCGGAATAATTCTGCAACTTTGACAATCAATTGCACGCCATCTTCTGATATATCATCCAATCGGCCTAAAAACGGTGATACATACGTAGCGCCAGCACGAGCAGCCAATAATGCTTGGTTCACTGTGAAGACTAGAGTAATGTTTGTTTTCACGCCTTTTTGCGTCAAGTAACGGCAAGCCTCAAGACCTGCAAGCGTCATTGGCAACTTGATTGTTACATTTGGATCATTGTTATTAATTTTGATTAATTCATTTGCTTGGGCAATCATTTCTTCAGCTGTAACAGCATCAGGAGTAACTTCAGCAGAGACAGATTCAACATCAGGTACTGCTTGTAAAATCTCTTCGATACGAGCTTCGAATTTGACGCCTTCCTTTGCAACTAGCGATGGATTCGTAGTTACTCCAGAAATAATACCGATTTTATGCGCTTTTTTGATGTCTACCACGTTTGCTGTGTCGATGAAAAATTTCATAATAAATTACCCCCAATGAATGTGTTATTATTTATTCAATAATTGCTGAGCTACAGAAACAACATTGCTCGTTGAGAATCCGAAATATTCCATAACTTCTGTACTAGGACCTGAAGCACCGAAAGTATCAATGGAGATGATACGACCATTAGCTCCTGTATAACGCTCCCAGCCTAGAGAAATACCGGCTTCAATAGCTACACGATTTGTTACTGCAGCAGGCAGAATTGATTCTTTATAGGCATCAGATTGCGCATTGAATAGCTCTCTGCTTGGCATTGCAACGACACGAACAGATACGTTAGCAGCTTCTAGTTCATCTTTAGCACTTACAGCCAGAGATACTTCAGAGCCTGTAGCAATAAGAATAACATCAGGCGTTGCATTCGTTTCAGCTAGCACATAAGCACCTTTAGCTACATCAGCAATATTTGCTTTAGTTGCTTCATATACAGGTAGATTTTGACGACTAAGAATTAGCGCAACTGGACCATCTTGTTGTTGCAATGCATACGCCCATGCGCTCGCTGTTTCGTTTGCATCTGAAGGACGAATGACCGTTAGTCCTGGAATAGTACGAAGTGCAGCTAATTGCTCAATCGGCTCATGCGTAGGACCGTCTTCACCAACTGCAATGGAGTCATGTGTAAATACATACGTTACAGGCAATTTTTGTAGTGCTGCCAAGCGAATAGCTGGACGTAGATAATCGCTAAATACGAAGAACGTACTTACGAAAGGCTTCACTCCACCATGTAGTGCCATACCATTACCTGCTGCACCCATCGCATGCTCACGAACACCGAAGTACACATTACGACCAGCATAAGAATCAACTGCAAAGATTGGCTCACCATTAATATCAGTCATTGTCGAACCTGATAGATCGGCACTACCACCAAATATTGACGGTACCGATTGGATAAAGTGATTAATTGCTTTACCACTTGCAATACGAGTTGAAACCGCTTGGGATGAGTCAAACGTAATAATATCAGACGGATCGATAACTACTTTACCATCAATAACTTTAGAAAGCTGTTGGCCTAACTCAGCATATTGCGCTGTGTAAGCTGCTACTAGCTCATTCCATTGTTGTTCTTTGACAGCGCCTTGTTGCTTCAGTGCTTCATAATGTGCTTTCACTTCTGCTGGTACTGTGAATTCATCATGATCCCAGCCATATACAGCTTTCGTTGCAATAGCTTCATCTTTACCTAGTGGATTACCGTGAGCTTTGTTCGTACCTTGAACTTTTTTACTACCATAACCGATAATCGTACGAACCTCGATCAATGTCGGTTGTGTTGTATTAGCTTTCGCTTCTTCAATAGCTTTTGTAATAGCTGCAACATCATTACCATCTTCTACTCGCAAATATTGCCATTGTGCTGATTCCGTACGCTTTTGCATATTTTCGCCGAAGGAAAGATTTAGATCTCCATCTAATGAAATATCGTTAGAATCGTATAGCACGATTAATTTATCAAGCTTCATATGACCTGCCATGGACATTGCTTCGTAAGAAATCCCTTCCATCAAGCAACCATCACCAACTAGTGCATAAGTGTAATGATCAACGATTGGGAATTGTTCCTTGTTGAATTTCGCAGCGAGATGAGCTTCAGCCATTGCCATACCAACTGCCATCGCAATACCTTGACCTAGTGGTCCAGTTGTAGCATCTACCCCATCTGTATGACCGAATTCAGGGTGACCTGGAGTTTTACTGTTCATTTTACGGAATTGCTTCAAATCATCGATAGAAACTTCGTAGCCAGATACATGTAATAAGCTGTAAAGTAGCGCTGATCCATGACCTGCTGAAAGTACGAAACGATCGCGGTTGAACCATTTCGAATGACCAGGATTGTGATTCATTTGCTTGGCCCAAAGCGCGTACGCCATTGGTGCAGCTCCCATCGGAAGACCTGGGTGACCTGAGTTTGCAGCGTTAATCGCGTCGATAGATAAAGTACGAATAGTGTCGATAGATAATTGATCAATGGTTTGTGTAGACATATTGTTCTCCTTTTGTTTCTTCTATTTTTGGTTCAGTACTAATTATAGGTTCAGCTTCGGAATCTAACCACCAGTGATTGCCGTCTCTAGCTAGTAGCTCGTCGGACTCGACTGGACCGTTAGAACCCGCTGAATAAAACGTGAGTGGTACAAGATTTTCTTGGAATGCATTCAAAATAGGTTGAACCCATTTCCAAGACAATTCAACTTCATCCCAATGAGCAAAAAATGTAGCGTCGCCGTGGAAAGCATCGTGAATCAAATTCTCATAAGCTTCCGGGACATCGTCACTGCTCGAATGGAAATCAATATGAATCGGTGTGAATTGCTCTTTGTTTTGCGGATCTCTGGAATTCAACTGGAATGTAATTCCTTCATTCGGGCTAATTTCAAAAATTAACAAATTGGCAACTTGTTTCTCTTTTGTGGCTGTTGTACTTTGTTGCAATGCTTCCTTAAATTCAATGACGATCCGAGTGATTTTTTCATTCATCCGTTTGCCTGTTCTAATATAGAAAGGAACGCCACGCCAGAATGAATCATCAATTTCAAGTCTTGCAGCAATAAACGTATCATTCATTGATGTCGCAGCAATACCCGGTTCAGCAGTATAACCAACGACTGGTGCGCCCGCAATCGAGCCTTCCGTATATTGACCACGAATCACATGAGATTTGACATTCTCTTTGTACAAAGGCTCTAGCGACTCCATAATCGTCTTCTTCTTAAAGCGCACGACTTCTGAAGTACTGTTCTGCGGAAGATGTAATGTTAACATCATTAATATTTGCAGCATATGGTTTTGGAACATATCTCTTATGGCACCGACATGATCGTAGTAGCCTGCCCGTTCTTCCACACCAACCGTTTCACTGGCTGTAATCTGTACGTTAGAAATATAGCGATTGGACCATAGCGCTTGCAGCACTGGATTCGTCTGCTGCAAAACTTCAAGCTTCTGAATCATTGGCTTACCTAGATAGTGGTCAATTCGATAAATTTCATTCTCGGCAAATGAAGCGCTTAGCTGCTTGTTCAAATGCTGAGCAGATTGCAAATCATGACCAAAAGGCTTTTCAATCAATAGACGTTTCCAACCTTTTGTTGCTCCAAGTCCACTCTCTTTAATGTTAGACGCAATGGTCTCGAAAAACTCAGGCCCAACAGAAAGATAGAACATTCGGTTAGGCGAGCTGCCCATGCTAATTTCCTGCTGCTCGATAAGCTGCAATAGCTTTGTATAGTCTTCTGTATGACCGATATCTAACGCAGAATAGCGGAATGCTTGCAAGAAGCTATTCATCACTGCATCGTCATTCACTTCACGCCGCGAAAAGTCACGTACTGATTTCTCTACACTTGCTTGAAATACTTCATCTGAAAATTCTCTTCGCCCAAGTCCTACAACCGCGAACGATTGTGGTAACTTCTGATCGATATATAAATTATATAAGGCAGGGTAGATTTTTCTTTTCGCTAAATCGCCTGTTGCTCCAAACAATACAAACGTTGTTGCTTCCATAATTATCTTTCCTTCCAAACGTTATCTATGAAATGCAGTGTCTACTAGCTTCTCTCTATTTGTTCAATTATAATACAAATAACACCTATACAAGTAATCAATATATCGGACAGGAGCTATAGACCATGTCTATGACCAATTATGAGCTGTATAAAGTTTTCTACTGGGCTGCGAAAACAGGTAGCTTTACTAAAGCTGGTAAGCTGCTATATATTACACAACCTAGCGTTAGTCATGCCATCAAACAGCTTGAAGATAGCTTTGGGATGACTTTGTTTTATCGAACTTCTAAAGGGGTTACGCTGACTTCAGAAGGCAGCGTCCTTTATTCTTATATTGAACAATCTCAAATTCTAATTACTTTAGCAGAAGAGAAATTAGCTGCACTGAAAAATTTGGAGAGTGGAGAATTACGGATTGGCGGAAGTGATTCTTTGTTCAAACATTATTTACTCGCTTATTTAGAACAATTCCACCGTGATCACCCTGCCATTAAGCTTCATTTGATTCATGGAACGACACCAGAAATTATTGCGTTTTTGAAAGAAGGGAAAATCGACTTAGGCGTTGTCCGCATGCCAATCGTCGATCCACAGTTGGAACTTAAGGAAGGGATTCAGCTACAGGATTGCTTTGTGGCGGGTGCTAGTTATGCTGAGCTTAAGGATGTCGTACTTTCGCTAGATAAACTTATTCAATACCCGCTTATTCTATTTTCACGTAATAGTCGGGCACGAATGGCGATTACCGAATTAATGCAAGGGTACGGCTATGAGCTCAAACCAGCGATCGAAGTTGGAAGTGTCGATCTCTTAATCGAGTTTGCCCGTAAAGGAATTGGCATATCTTATGTAACGAGGGAATTCGTTTCAAAGGAGCTAGAAGATGGATCATTATTTGAGATACAATTAGATGTGCACCTCCCTCCATCTCAAGTAGGCTTAATGATTATGCGTAATCTGCCACTTTCGAGTGCAGCAAGTAATTTTATTGACTATATTAAATAGGGCGCTACGAGAACTAATCACCGTTCCGATCGATAGCGGACTCCAGAGGCCTTATTTGCTGTATATGCCTCTATTTTCGATCTTAACGGACACAGTTGCGCTTATTCCACTGCAATGAATGCATTCGGGCTCCATTTAGGACAAATAACGACTTCTGTGTCCGTTAGATTTCCATTTGACCTGAAAATTTATAAATAAGGGCTTCTGTGTCCGATTCAGTGAAGCTTTGGTCTCGTTGAGCACTGATTCTGCGTTGAACCAAAAATAAAGGATAAGAACAAGTCAAGCTATAGCGGCAATGTAAGACTCATCATTATTACTTTATTATTTTCAAAATAAAGATGGAATTTCAAATAGTCGCCGATCTGATAGCTCCATTGAGATTCGCGTTCCAAATTCGGTTTGCCGAGTGTTGTCAGCACTTCTTCTCTCGTTAGTCCAATCTTAATGCCATCCTTTGTTGATACGCTATCTGATATGAACAAAACTTCACGCTGTGATACAATAGCAAGATCTTCGTAATGTCGAATGCCGGAAACTGTATACGTTCCATCATCATAATAGTTAGCGATAGTAACATAATTAGAATCATTCGATAAGTGCTGCTTCCAACCATGGAAATCCATGTCATCGATCTTTAATTGATCATAATCATATTGAAAGCTTTCATCGACTCTAGCTTCACTTTCTCTAGACTCTTCCCAGGCAACAGCGTAAATTCGATCTATCATTGCTAGTTGTGAATCTTGTTTGAACTGTCCATACATCAGCATTGCAACTCCATCACTAGCATAGTACAGTTTGTTACCTAGCTGAAACGTATTTTGGGTAATGTTGTACGGGACTGCAACCACTTTGTCGACGCTATTAATATTGATCATAATATTATCATCTGTTATTGTTTGATCCTTTGCTTCAGCTACCAATAAATCTATCCAATATAAACTTTGGAGGATGACATACTCTCTATTCTTTGGTATTGTGTAAGGTTCGTTACTTCCGTACTGTATTGTGATTGATTCAATCTCCTCTTCATCATACGATGGATCATCCTGGAGTGAGCCTGTTAAATATTGCGGTGCAAGCTCATCTGCTGGCGTTAGTGTAGTAATGTCCGCTACCTCCGTTGGCCCGTTAGTAGCCTCTTCTTCCACCTGCTCATTATTATCGGTAAGAACAACTGTCGATGTTGCTTCGGGTTCAGCTTCACCGCTCAATAATTTACTCTGAACGTTTTGCGTGACGATCCACACCATGAAGCCACTGAAGATAATAACAATCGCAAGCACTAACCAAAACTTATTACTTCTAAATAATTGCACAACTATCCCTCCTATATTTTCATTCATCTTCCAAATGATTACCCAACAAGCAAAGTTGCTTCGGAAGCCAAACCTATTGCAGATTACATACATTAGACGATGTAGTATTTATTTTTGTTCCAATAATTTGAAATAAACATAAAACGTGGTTGGTATTGTATGTTCATTCAATCTATTGCACAATTGGATGTACATATCACTTTATAATTGAAATGAGGGGTTATTGATGAGCACGTCGACAAATGTTACTTTAGTATGCAATGCGAAGGCATCACTTGGAGAAGGACCTGTTTGGAATGCAGCAACGAACCAGCTATATTGGCTTGATATTTTAGGACATCGCTTACATATCCATCATCCCGATCAGCCGCAGGATGATGAAATGATTACGATTGAGCCCTATATCAGCTCTCTTGCTCCAAGACAATCAGGCGGTATCGTATTAACGCTACAGGATGGTTTCTATAGCTATGATCTAGCAACAAAAGAATTAACGCTTCTAGCTGAAGTGGAAGCTAATGTAACAGATAATCGATTCAATGATGGTAAATGTGACCCTAGAGGTCGTTATCTAGCAGGTACGATGTCTTTGTCTAATCAACAAGCGAAAGGTTCACTTTATAGTATGAATAGCGCACACCATATTGAGACGCTGCTAACAGATGTCAGCATATCCAATGGACTAGCCTGGTCTGCCGAAGGCAATACAATGTACTTTATCGATACACCAACGAGAAAAGTAGTTGCGTTTGACTACAATCTAGATACTGGGCATATAAGTAATCGCCGAGTTGTCGTAGATATCGGAGATCAGCCTGGCTCTCCCGACGGTATGACTATCGATGCCGAAGGAATGCTATGGGTTGCACATTGGGGTGGCTGGTGCGTGACAAGATGGAATCCTCTGAACGGACAATTGCTGCAATCTGTTGCTGTTCCCGCTTCCCAAGTTACTTCTTGCACATTTGGCGGAACTGAACTAGACACCTTGTATATTACTACCGCTCGTGTTGGGCTTAGTGAGGAAGAGTTGTTGAAACAGCCTGAAGCTGGTGGGCTATTCAGTATAAAGCTCGGTATTAAAGGTACACCGTCTACTATGTTTATAGGTTAAAGCGCATCCTATCTCGGAATTACTCCTGTCGCGTTAAGTAGAATCCGTGGGAAATTAACATAGGTTAATGAAAAAACCTCCTCTATCCTCTACATTTGAGTAGAGAAAGGGGAGATTTTTTTGAAGCTTACAGGTCATACTATTTTAATAACAGGTGGTGCCTCTGGCATTGGGCGGGCGTTAACAGAACAATTTATTCAATATAATAACGAGCTTATCGTAGTCGGCAGAGATGAACATAAGTTGATTCAATTACAATTACAATATCCGAGCATCACGACTTATGTTTGTAATGTTGGAATAGAGGCAGATTTGCAGTTGCTCATCGACCAACTGCAACACAACCATCCTAAGCTCAATATTATTATTAACAATGCAGGTATCCAATATAATTATGCTGCTATAGATGGTACTCATACTTCCCAGCAAGTGGACGAAGAAATAGCTATTAATTTGAATGCTCCCATTAAACTAACCTCGCAGCTACTTCCGCTACTTGCTTCGCAGAGTGAAGCCGCAGTCGTTAATATAACCTCCGGATTAGCGCTCGTCCCGAAAAAATCCGCCCCCATATACTGCGCAACGAAGGCAGGACTGCATATTTTCACTAAAGCATTGCGTTATCAGCTAGAACATACGAATATAAAAGTATTTGAGATTATTCCACCTGTTGTCGATACCAATATGACAAAAGGCAGAGAATCCAACAAAATTTCACCAGATCAGCTTGCAGCTCAATTCCTTACATTTTTCAAGAAAGATCGATTGGAAATTCCGATTGGCAAAGTGAAATGGCTAATAATAATTAATCGCATTTCCCCTGCACTTGCAGAACGTATCTTGAAGCACAGTTAGTTATTGTTACAGTAAAAAATCTAAAAACATTCCTATGATTAATTAGACGAATAGAGTCTACGCTCCCATATTCCTTCATTGCACCAATACGTTACAGATTGATATCGTTCATCATAAATTCAAATTATGTTCAGAGTATGTTCTTAAAGATCTGCAATCTTCTCTATTCTACTGCCATCATCCAATGTTAGAATAGAAGTTGTAGTTTAATATATATTAGGAGCATATCAAGTGAAAGTACATCCGATTTACTTTTTACGTATAACTGGTCTGCTAGACGGTATTTCATTACTTATATTATTAGGTATCGCTATGCCCTTGAAATACATTTGGGGAATAGACCAAGCTGTGACGATTATGGGCAGTATTCACGGTGGGATTTTTGTAATATATTTACTAGCTATTTTACTGACTGTCATTCGAGTGCAGTGGAGCTTGCTTTGGCCTGCTGCTGCAATGGTGGCAGCCTTTATACCATTCGCTAACTTTATACTGGAATGGAAGCTTAAACAAGCACAAGTAAAATATAGTGTAAAGCCATTCAACTATGCGTTAATCGTCTATAGTATTGTATTCTTTTCTTTTATTGATTTGTTCGCCCAGCTTCCCGTCATGAGTACCTTTGCTGCCTCGGTTGGCGCTAGTACGTTTCTTGTCGGATTTATCGTAGGGCTATACTCTTTGACCAATACATTCGGCAATATTTTATCTGGAGTTTTGACCGATAGAGTTGGTCCCTTTAAAATAATGATGATTGGCTTGCTCTTAACAAGCATTGCTTTACTGCTTTATCAATTCGTTGATTCGCCTGCATTATTAATTATTGTACGAATTATTCATGGCTTTGTCGCTGGTCTCATTGTTCCTGCTGCGTTCACTTTCTCGGCCAATACTGCGATCAATGGACAACAAGGAAAAAAAGTAGCCTTTACCGGTACATTTGTCGGACTAGCTGCCATCATCGGTCCAGCTTTCAGTGGTATAGTAGCAAGCAAACAATCCGTTCCGTTCGTGTTTACATGCGTAGCTCTACTAGGCCTTGTACTTGCGATACTATCAATTATTTTTCTTCGCAATTATAAACTAACGAAAAAAGATCAAGCTGAGACTAGCGTGCAGGTATCTGGCTCAATGTTCAATGCAGGAGTATTAAAAGCTTATTTAGGAGCTTTTTTCTTAATGTTCTCACAAGGCGTGATCGCTTATTTACTACCATTACATGTACAAACACTCGGATATGATTCAAGATTAAGTGGTACATTGCTGAGTACATTCGGAGTTATTGCTGTACTAATCTTTGTACTACCGACTAATCGAATTTTCGATCGGATCGCCCCATCTATTACGATGGCAATTGGTATTTTCCTTATGGGGGTAAGTCAGCTACTTATTAGCCAATCAACGACGACGCTAGCACTTCATGGCGTATTAGCTCTATATGGCATAGGCTTTGCGCTATTGTTCCCATCTATTAATACGATGCTCATTAAAGCTACCCCAGCGGAGCTTCGCGGAAAAGCTTACGGCTATTTCTATGCCGCTTTCTCACTAGGTGTTGTTGCTGGCTCTTCCATATTAGGCTGGCTGCCTTTATCTATAATCGAAGGTTTTATATTTACCGGAATTTTACTACTACTATTTGCTGCATATATCATCGTTAATAAGAAAAAGGATGTTGCGTTGAATTATTAAGTTTTCACAAAAATAAAGGGATATGTACAAAGTTGCTACTGGAAAACGTAAAGCACTTCGATATTAGCCGAAGTGCTTTTTTCGCTGATACGTAGATAACACAACTCCGCTAATAATGAACAAGGAGCCTAATATTTCTACTCCAGCGATTGGTTTATACAATAAGATCAATCCCATAATCATTGCTACAAAAGGTTCTAAATTAGATAGCATCGAAGCTTTCGAGGCATCAACATGCCGTATATTGTTATTCCAAATAAGTGCTGCTATACCGTGTACAACTATGGCTGTTCCGATTAGCAGAGCCCAATTATAACTATCAGTACTCATTCGTATAGGAGTATCCAGTACAAACACAAATGGTATAGAGACAATAAATCCTACTACATTCGAATATAAAGTAATCGTTAATGGATCCATTCTTTGCGATAGCACTCTTGTCATAACAATCATAATTGAAAATGTTACCATCGTTACAACAATCCACAGTAACCCTTTATCCAAATGCACAGAAGATAAGCTACCTTTTGCTACAACAAAATAAATACCTAGAATAGCAACAATGGAGCCTAGCAGCATTCGTATCGTAAGTTTTTCTTTCAAGAAAACGGCTGCCAAAAAGCCTGTTAAAATAGGTGTCGTTGCTAATATTAACGCCGATGTTGTCGGATCAGCAGTTTGTAAACCAGCAAAAAAGGACCATTGATTGATAAACACACCTATAACGCCTAATAATAAAATTGAAAGTAAGTCTTTTTTATTGACTCGTCGGAAACCTTTCTTATAAAACGATAAACCAACTAAAAATATGACAATAAATAATAGTCTTAACGATGTTAACAAAGATGGAGAGAAATCTTCTACTAAAATCTTTCCAAACACGAAATTGCTTCCCCATATGATTACGCATAACGTTAGCCATAAATAAGCTCTAAACATCAACATTTCCCTCCTTAAAATATAGTTGTATTTCTCTATCTGCTGCAAAACTACAAAAAAGACCGCCCCTTGCTCCAAGGTACGCGGTCTGTATTCGATCATATTACGAAAGCTCTTTACTTCGAAATATTTGAACGCTAGTGCTAAGCTGAGGTTCAGCAACTATCTACTTTTCCTTGTATCTCATTATAACTTCATGTCATCATACATGCAAAGGATCCGTCCCTTGATATAAGATTGATCATTTATTTCTTCATAACAGGAATCCACACTTCACAAAACTCATTTCCACTCTCAGCTGTACCGTATAGTTCGAACTGAGGACCTTGAACTTGCTTATAATTGGCTATTGGGAACCACTCACTATATATGCACTTCCAATCGTTTTAGTATATATTGATAATAAATAAAACATTTTTTGCTTAATTCATATAGCATACCTTTAGGAGGTCAATATGAAATGGAAAAGAATACATATAGAACAAGTCAATTGTTAGAATTTCTAGGTGTATCAAGAGATGCACTGAGATATTACGAAGCACAAGGTATTGTAAAACCAAACCATGATGAAACAAATAATTATCGGCAGTATAATGAATATGATATTTATACCTTATTAGTTGCAGATTTTTATAAAAAGAGAAACTTATCGATGAAAGAAGTTAGAAAACTCCAAGAAGGAAGAGCAATAGAAGAACTGGAAACCTTATTAGACATTAAAGCCGAACAATTAGAAGAAACGATACGAAATAACATATACATGCTTCAAAAAATAAAGGAAACAAAAGCATTCTGCGAGCAATTGAATGAACATTTAAACCACTACTCGATAAGGGAATTGCCAACCTATGAAGTAATCGGTGAGTTTTCCGACTTTTTTTCCTTTCTAGAGTATCCTTCCGTTTTGGAAAATATAGATATGATGAAGGACGATATTCTTAGTAAAATCATGAGAACATTTACTTTTGATGAAAATGGGTTGCTAGATTCCAAGATGTATATTGTAGAAAAGCATGAAACAATACATAACGAAACAAGCGAATGTTATTTACAATATTCTAAATGTATCTATACGATCGTTGAGGATGGCCGGTATCAGAATGGAAATAATGATATTAAAGATAAAGTATTTGCAGCTACTTTAGAATGGGGAAGCAAGCAAGGACTTCAGCCCAAAGGGGTTGCTTTTGTTAATACTCGACTTATAACATATCTAGATGACAAAGAACGTGCCTTCTTAGAAATATATATTCCAGTTGAAGACGAGTAAATATTTTTTATTGATATTGACCTGGGGGTAACACCATAGTTTATTTTTAATACCAATGGAACAAGTGCAAACTGTTCTATTGGTTTTTTATATTTTAGGAGGGTGTTTAGTTTGAGCAAAGTAGTAAAAAAGTATATTTTATGGACCTATGTCATGTTCTTTGGTTTTCTTCTTGTTATTGGGCTGACGATGACTCTATTAAAGTCTCAACCTGTAGCAAGCATATTAATCGTACTATCATCATGGACGGCTACATTTGTTTTCGTAATAATGTTCCGTAGAATCTATCCTCAAAGGAAGCTGTGGGACTTTGTAAAAAGCCAATTTAGAGAAAAAATTAGAATATCAACGGTGTTATGTGTCGTTCTTATTCAATTTTTGATTTTAATTGGTAGTCTAATCATTACTAATAAAATATGGAATGTACCCATAAATGAACAATTAACTGCTTCGTGGACTTCACTTATTATCATATTTGGATACAATTTAATTTTAGGACCACTCGGTGAAGAATTAGGGTGGAGGGGATTCGTATTAACTGAATTTCAAAAAAGATTCAGTCCATTAAAATCAGCCATTATCGTTGGATTTGCTTGGGGTTTCTGGCATACACCATTATGGCTTATGTCAGGGTTCACAGGATTACAATTGGTGCAATATATCATTTGTTTCTTAGGTGGTATTGTCGCTATCTCAATCATCATAACTGCATCTTACAACTTGAATCATAATCTCATTATTCCTATTATGATTCACCAACTTTTCAATTATTTTATGGCCATTCAAGTTGGAAACGTACTTAATACCCTTACAGTTACCTCTGGATTATATTTAATAGTGGCTGTAATTTTAGTACTAGTTAATTATAAAAAGTGCTTATATAACTAATTGAATATAAGGGATCTCATTATGCTCCTGCCCCATTTGAACACTTTAACTTGTCTACTTGCACCCATTCTTTTAATAATTCTTTTGTATTCGGATATTCGTCCTCCAGCTGAGAATGTTCAATTAAAAAATGTTTACCTTTTTCAGTTAACCGGGCTGGCTTTAACGAAAAGTTATCTCCAGCTCTTAACACGCGCTCAATATAGCCTTGTTTTTCGAGCAGCTTAATCATTCGTTCAAACTCAATATCCTTTAATCCATAGTTAGTGGCGACAACATCATCAGAATTAATATTTATTTCCTTTAAAATGCTATACCCTACTCTCATTGCTACCACTCCATTGTTAATAATAGTCTATTAGATCTAATTTAACATCTATTAATTTACATGTAAAAAATGGTCCAATAGACAATACGACCAAGTTGGAGCCACCTTTTAGTATGGTTTCGGTGTAATCTCTAATCGCTTGAGGTGAGGCCGCTCAGGATTCCTTCCCATTGCGCCAACGAGCTCATATTGTGGCAGATAATTGTTTTTCAATGCATTGGCAACAATCTCATTTAAATGCCCCAACACTTTAGAGTAGTATGGAAAATTTTATATAATTTAATATATTGATAGTAACAATTTTTATAACAACAATCAAGAAGTTACCTCTTTTGGATGATTGTATCACCTCAACTCTTCTTGATAAGGCAGTCTTTACAAACACATGATTTACCCAATTGATCTGCTGGTATCATTGCTAATAACTCTTTGGAGAAGCTCTCTGCACTACACCAGCATTTGTCATTCGATTCACTTGTAAGATTGCCGCATTTATTATCATTACTGCAAATTGGACATTTATTAGCAGTTACTTCTGTCATACCATCACCCCATTATTGCACTATATCGCTTCGCATATTATTCTTTTTATATGAGTCCTATTAAGATTATACCAGGTGTCCAATATTTTTGTGAAAACACATCTACCCATGCGTGGCGCACTACAACAAATAAACCACATTTTTGTGATGTGGTCCATTTGTTTCTGATTTTTAATGATGCCTCCGCCATAATCCCGCATAAAAGTTACTTTCTTATCGACGTTATTCTAGTTAGTTTTTTAGAAGTTAACCTTCATCAGCTGTTACTTTGACAAGCATTTTCCCTACATTCGTTCCTTTGAATAACTCTAAGAATGCTTCTGGAATTCGGTCAAATCCTTCAATAATCGTTTCCTCGTATTTCAACTTACCTTCCATCATCCATTTTCCAAGATGTTGAGCTCCCTCGCCTAGACGGTCTGAATAGTCGCTAAGCACGAAACCTTTAATCATCGAACGAGTTTTAATTAGCTGCGTTAATATGCTAGGTCGTAAATCAGTACCCGGCTCCTTATTGTAAGAGGAGATTGAACCACAGAGCGGAATTCTAGCATAGTCGTTCAGCAAGCTCATAACTGCATCAGTTACATCACCGCCAACATTATCAAAGTAGACATCAACGCCATCTGGACAAGCTTGTGCGATTGCTGCTTGGAGGTCAGAAGAAGTTTTGTAATTAACTGCCGCATCAAAGCCAAACTTATTAGTAAGTAGCTTAGTCTTCTCATCTGAACCTGCAATACCTACAACGCGAGCTCCCTGAATTTTAGCAATCTGGCCTACAATAGATCCTACTGCCCCTGCAGCACCTGAAACAACAACAGTCTCTCCAGCCTTTGGCTTACCAATATCCATTAATCCAAAATAAGCTGTTAAACCAGTCATCCCAATTACACCCAAGTAAGCAGACAACGGTGCTATATTCTCATCGATTAGGCGAACTTCCGTCGGATCAACAACGTTATATAGCCTCCATCCTAAATATCCCATTACTTTATCACCAGGACTAAACTTTTCAGTTCGTGATTCAATAACCTCTCCAACTACACCGCCAACGATGGCCTCACCTAATTTATAAGGCGGTATATAAGATTTTCCATCGTTCATTCTACCTCGCATATATGGGTCAACGGAAAAGTACAGCGAACGAACGACAATTTGTCCATCTTCAGGTTGGTTTACAGGCATTTCCTTAAATTCGAACGTTTCGTTTGTTGGCCATCCTTGCGGACGAGTACGTAACGTAATCATTTTGTTCATCATATACAATCACTCTTTTCTTAATAAATTTAACAATTCTATAATAGTAGTAGTCGAATTACTGTTAAATAGTTATAATACTTTCAAACTATTTAATGAAAAATAAGGTTTCTTGACATCTTATAGACTGTCCAAGAAACCTGGTAAATATACTTGAAATACATCATCTCGCAAATAAATCATTTTTTTCTGCCCTTCACGAACGACTCTAATGAGTCCAGCATCATTCATAATTTTAAGATGATAAGTGATGTTGGATTTATCCGTATTCATTATTGTTCCAATCTCGCCACAGCTGTTACGGCTAGATTCGGTAAGTAAGTGACGTATAATCTCAATTCGCTTTTTCTCTGCAAGAGCTTTAAAAATGAGTACTCGCTTCTCATCTTCTTCTAATAATTGTTGAATAGTCATAAAACTATCCTACTCTTATTGAGCTTTAATTGTCAAACTTTCATCATCAACTTATAGAAATATTGGGACTCATGTGTCTTATTAAGACTGTACCAGGCATCTAATGTTTCTGAAGTGAACACACCGAGAGCTTTCAAGACATGAACAGAAAACTCTAGCGGAGCTATTCCAGATGCAGTGATCAGTTTTCCATCCGTTACAACAGACTCCACGTTGTAATACTTTTCGCCAGTGTACATAGGACAGCTCATTTTAAGGTATTCCAAATCATTGCTTGTATGCGGGCGTGAATTCAACAATCCTGTCTGGGCAAGACCCATTGTAGCACCACAAATCGCTGCAACCAATATCCCTTCCTGTAAACACCTCTGGGCGGTTTTTAAGATGGGTTGGTGAATTTCTTCTAACCATGTATCTCCACCGGGTAAAATCAATATATCTATGCTTTCAATGCTGCACTCATTCAGCTTAACGTCAGGTAGTATTTTCAATCCGCCCATTGTAGTTACCGGAGTCTTTTCAATTCCCACGGTAACTATTTTTGATGGGGCCAGCCCCTTTTTATAGTATCTTCCCGAGTTCAATTCGGCAGTTAAGTAACCTATTTCCCAATCTGCCATTGTGTCAAATACATAGAGATATACCGTACTATTCATTTGCATGCTCTCCTTATTTTCTAATTCATCAAATGATACGAACCATTCATCGGTAATCATTGATTATCTTCATTATAAAATAGCTTCACTGACATCTACTGTCAGTGAAGCTATTAAAGTCGATAATATTCCAGTAAATCCGACGCAATAGTAACATGTTTCCCCTTTAAACTTTGCGGTTCGATTACTTGAATGGATTTCCCGTACGTTAAGAAAAGATAAGGAACAAAGGCATGAATTGCTTCATCTTCGAGTAAAAAGATCGCCTGATTTGACGTCCGTTCTTGCAGATAATGCCCTAAATACCAATGTAGGCATAAATCATCAAGTGCCTCAGACCCGCCTCTAATAATTAAAGTAATTAAGCTATCCTTACCCATCGAATCAGGTAATAGATTTTGCATAAAAAATTCACGGGCCGAAAATTTTTCGGGACGCTTAAACATAATATGAGCACGCTTGATTTGAAGAATTCTATCTGCCCGAAAGCTGCGAATCTCATTCCTTAAGTGGCAATATGCAACCGTATACCATTTATTGTTCCAATAAACTATTCCATAAGGATCTATCACCCTATTCTTGGGTTGTTCTTCACGGCTTGTACGATAATCAATTTCTACAGAGATTTCATTTGCTACAGCATACTCCAATTCCGCCAATATCAGCTGAACAGAAGGATCTCCCTTGTGGTTTATAACTTCAAATCCGGATAATTGATGATTAAGTAAACTTTCCTGCTTCTCATTAGAATACATTTTTAATTTTGAAGTCGCATTGCCTAATGCCTCACTCAAAGGGTATCCGGCTTCTTTTGCAAAAACTGAAGCATGAAGGAGTGCCTTTTTCTCTTCAAAGTCAAATAATAGAGGTGCTCTAATAAAATTATTCAGTAAGCTATACCCCCCATTATGACCTGCGTCGGATATTATAGGCACTCCACTTGCACATAATGCATCAATATACCGATAAACTGTTCTTATATTTATTTCTAACTTTTCTGATATTTGTTTTGCCGTCATTTTCACGCCCGAATTCAGCATCCAAAGAATTGCCAGCATATTATCGTTTTTTGGCATAACATAAACCCTCATCTTTTATTAAAACTTAATATTAGATACTTCGTATGCTTTAAGTGTTGATCATTGAACTCAAGCTTCATGCTTCAATACAATCCTCGAAGAAATCCTCAACATCTAACATGTTTACGTTTGAAACCAGGCTTCCTTTTATCTACGAACTTTTGAATACGTTCTGAAGCGATCAAATTTTTGTCTTTTTTCTTATCTTGTTTGATCGCAACAGGACCTACTGTCTGCGCGGTCTCGATCGCCATTTCATGTAGAGGTAAATAGGACACTGCTACAGTGTAAATAAACTCATTCATGGCGTACTTTGCTCGTTCGGGAGCATCGTGAATCGCACTTTCCACCATTTTAAGCATATTAGCTATTTTGCTTTCGGAAAATTCATAATCTGGGCGATTGCCCAAAAGCCAGCAGTAACAACTCCAGCCCGCTGACATTTTCAGTTCTTTGCCGCTTGCAATCCACTTATCAGCTACTTCTTGGGCAATATCTGCTTCTGCTAAAGTTACGGCAACTACAAAATCGGACAGCATATAAAAATAAGCTCCATCGATCCAACGGTCAAAATCCGCTTCAGTCATCGCTTGGGGATCTGCAATAATTCCGGCAAAATACATGGCGTCGTAGTTTCCTGTAGCGTAAAGTTGCTCAGCCAACGGTTGATTTATTTTTATTTTTTTGAAAATAGGCTTCATTTGACCTGTAGCTACGCCAAAAAGCGGTTCAAGCGCTCCATTGGATTGGTAGATTTTCTTCGTTCTTTCCTTGCCGAGAGCTTCAAGTTCCTGCATAACCGTTTTTAAATCCATAGTTAACACTCCTTCGTCTCAGAGATTTCATCCTTAGGGTAAAGGCCATCATTTCAGTAGCAGAGCTACTGGATGCCTATTTTTTTATTGCTTTGGATCTACAAGCGTAAATTGCTCTAGCATGGAGTAAAACCTTGCTCCATGACCTGAATAGGTGCTTCAACTTTAGCATATTTCTCTGCCAAAAGCTGCTGTTCACAATATTAAGTAATCATATATATTACCCTGATTATTTCGATTTCGTTTTCAAGCGGCAAGTGGAAATTTATACTTATTTTGCTCAAAATCATTTATTTTATCGGGATTATCGAAACAAAAGCAAATAAAAATAACCTTATGCAGTGAGCATCAGCTCATTGTATAAGGTTGCTTAACTATTATCATTAATAGACTAGTAACTCATTATTTCACTTTCACTATGATCGATATGCGTCTCCACGCTATCTGCACCTTCATTACGTAAAAATTCAAGAGTTATTTTGTTTACGATTTCAGCATGCTCCATCGTTAGCGAATGACTAGCTCCAGTAATTAAATGCGTCTCAAGATTTGGAATACATTCTTTTGCTATTGCTATCACCTTCTTCGCGGGGTATATTACCTCTTTGTCTCCAATAAGGAGCAAAGTAGGAATCTGGTAGCCATGAAATTCCTCTTTGGAAAATAGGGATGGCATCACTTGCATAAGCGGTTTCGCATGACGATAACCTGCGATAACTTGAGCGCGAAAAACTGGTGGGAGGATCTCCCCCATGCCTGAGAACCATTTAAAGGCATTGTCAATCGACCTCTCTGAATGAAACAATAGTGCCGGATAAATCTTCATGAAAAATTTTGGGCTTATTCTATGAAAAGATCCTGCAGGAGCATAAAGCATCAGCTTGGATATGCGTTCCGGATAGACTAGAGCAAAATTTAAAGATAAGAATCCGCCCATCGAGTGTCCTGCCAAATCTACTTTTTCGAACGATAGACCACTTAATACTTCAAGAAGCCACAGTTGTGCGTCCTTCCTACTTTTTATGGCAGCCTCTGGCTTACTTTTCCCAAAATCACCAATAACATCAATAGCATACACGGAACGCTCTTGAACCAATTGCTTCATATTGGGATACCACATTATACTGCTCATAGTCATTCCATGAAGAAGCAACAACGGTTTCTTATTCGTATCTCCAAAGCAAAGTATATGCGTTTCTCCGAATGATGTTGGGATATTAAGTGAGGTGAAATCCATTTCAAACATTGCTAAACTTCTCTCGTAACAATGATAGTACTCACTTTCAGCTGCTTCATTCCTAAAGATCGATCCCACTAAACAGCCACACTCCCCATTTTTTCTACTGTCGCTGCAAAATTAAAAGACCTGAGTCAGATAGAATACCGAATACAGGTCTTTGATCCTTATTTTGAATTGACTTGAATATTCCCTACCGATGTAGATGCTTTTATAGAATAACCATTTGTTCCAATCGACCCTACCTTTTTATTGGACGAATTAACACTATAGTCGACACCTTCCAAATTCGCATTCACTGCACCAATTTCGCTAGCTAGATTAATTTCAGCCGACTCTGGAGATTCTTTCAATTCAATTGTTATTGCTCCTGCATCCGTTTTTGCAGTCAAATTGTTTTCCAGGCTAAACTCTTCTACTACAATCTGACCAGCATCTACTTCAAGATTCATTTCTCCAATTACACCCTTCAACTGAATGGAACCCGCATCAACTGTTATATCCACACTCTCCGCATTCAAATCAACAACTTCTATTGGACCAAAATTATTGTTGATCGCCAATTGATCAAATACTTTATTAGGCAACGAGATATTCAGCTTCCTTTCACCTTTTGAGTTATTGATCATACTACCTCTATTTCCTTTTTCCTTTACATTAATATTTAATTTACTAGATTGAATCGAAGCCTCTAAAGTAAATCGACTTTCAATCGTGTCATCTACAAGCAATTCCACTTCCGCATTATCCGTTGTACTTCTTATAATGAATATTGCCATCGCATCCGCTTTAATATGAATCTTATCAAAATCCTCACTCTTGAATGACTCTTTTCCTAAGCTAATAAGTTCGCCTGATCCAGAACCTTCACCAATGACAGAATTTCCAACTTTTTCAGTGAATGAACCGCAACCTGTCATGCTGACTGCCAGTAGTACAACCACTAATAACCTACTTATTATTTGATATGACCTCATGCTCTCTTCTCCTATTTACAACCATATTTTTCTACATTATAACATGAATTAGAGAAAGCAAAACAGACCCTCGGCTAGATTATAGCCAGACCTTAGGCGGGTACCCTACCTTTACTGGACATTCGTTTATTTCCACTCATCGCCGTGAGCAAAGTATGTTTCAATTCATAATATTAATTCATAGCAAATAGGAGGTAATATAATTGGATCAATTAAATAAAATATAACTGAAACGAAATGTTTATGCCAATGGGCCGGAACTACACTCATATATGTGCAGAAAAAAGAAAAAAAAAGCATTCTCACAGTTGTACACCAATATCCTCTAATACGACATCAGAGTGTTGTGAAAACGGAAAAAGATGTAATTGATGTAAGAAATGTAATGATTGTAAGAGAGGACCTAGAGGATTTAGAGGATCTAACGGTATTGATGGCTTAGACGGTGCTGATGGAGCTACTGGATCGACAGGTGCTACGGGTCCAACACCGACTAATTTCACGAAAGTTATTAACTATGGTGGTAATAATGTAGGATTTCAACGTATAGCAGGATCTCCTGGGGCACTTTCCAATGCAATACCTTATGTGGATGCTGCAGATGGCAGCGTAGTTGCTTTTTCAGGAGCAATATCTGTAAACAACTTACCTGTTGGAACGTACCTATTCCAAGTATGTTTCGATGTTATTAATAATGCAGCTGCACCAGTAGTAGGCAACATCATATCTACAATTACTCTAACAACTACAGCTGAACTTTCCGGAACCATAGTCTTCTCCATTAGACCTACCGATGTAGGAGCACAACCTGTACGTGTTTCTGATAGTACTGCTTATGCTGTAACACCTAGCGCAACTGTCAGATGGACCAGCAATATAGTTGGAAACCCTGTCACAAGAAACGATGCAATTTCAATATATCTAGATATGAACGTGACACAAAATGCCGTTTACTCACTATATATCTCTACTGCTGTTTAATAAAATAATTCTGAAGAACATCTGTAAGAAGTAAAACAATATTTTAAAGTAGTATCATTAAACTCTGCATCCCAATTGTTATATTCAACTAACAATTGGGATGTATTTTTATGTTCACTATTCGCATTACATATTTATCATAATCTCCACGGAAATTAATAATACAGGCTAAGGAGTCATCCATATCAACCATATAAGCATCATTGTTTCCTCTTGAGGTCTCTTCCACCACATTCGTGATAAAAAATGGAGCAGCCGTTTTTTCGAAGAGCCTTCAAGCGAATCTTCATCACTTCCGTATTTCCCGTGATCTTCAATGTAAAATAAAATTACCGCGTACAATGGACCCCTGAAATCTATCGCATGAGCTGAAAGCGAATCATGGAGCGACACGCTAGTTTCCACTCGCCCCTTGAGCAGACCGGATAGAAAATGTGAGCGTACCATATCGTTATGACGCTTCAAGCGCTTGCTGATTTCTTCCTTTTCATGAAAAGCACTTTTAATCGTCTCTTCTAGAAATGAATATTCATTAGAGCCGCCGACAACAAGACATAAAATTACGCTCAAATAAATTAAACGCTTTATATCCTCCATCTTCTGATTGAATACCTTGGCAGGCGTCAGTGTTATATACTTCTAGCCTGTCACGGATGAGGCCGTATAGGAGACCGCCAGCTCATTATTTCCTTCATTGCTATACAGCATGCCTCTGTCCGTATTTAAACGATCATACATAAGATTTTCCGTTAACTCGCTACTCGCACTTGAAGCGATAATCCGATTGTTCTCATCCAATATAACGACAGAAGAGCCCTAAGCAGGCGCGGAATTTATCAATAGTAGAAGTTCGAATTATTGGAAACACTATTAATTATACAAGTAGCACATAGGTTGAAACTAACTTTTCTTATCCAATTGAGTGTAAAGCTGTTGAACCATAGAACGCATCGTCAATATTATCCTTAACTATGTTAAACTTGAAGACATCAGTAGTTATTAAACTACTGATTATTCTTTATTTGGAGGTGGGCATTATTTTAATGGTCTTAATTATTCTTGCTATTAATATAGTATATGTTTCGTTCTTTACCATTCGAATGATTCTTACGTTAAAGGGCCAAAAGTATTTAGCAGCGGCATTAAGTACAATAGAGGTCGTCATATATATTGTTGGGCTAGGATTAGTACTTGATAATCTGAATAAAATTCAAAATCTCATTGCTTATGCGGTTGGCTATGCTTTGGGTGTTTTGGTAGGTACAAAGATTGAAGAGTGGTTAGCACTAGGATATGTAACGGTGCAAGTCATTACTAATCGATATGATGAGTCTTTGCCGAATAAATTAAGGGACGAGGGCTTTGGTGTCACTTCTTGGATGGGCGAAGGTAGAGATGGCCCTCGACTTATGATGGATATTTTAACTAGAAGGAAAACCCAGCAGGAACTATATAATTATATACTAGCTTTCGATTCTAAAGCATTTATTATTTCCCATGAGCCTAAACATTTCCACGGCGGGTTCTGGGTGAAAGGCCTTAAGAAACAAGCTCATCTACAAGGTGAAAAGATTACTGTAGTAAATGAAGATCATCTACCTGGAATAAATGAAAAATCTGTTCAAGATGCCATAAATTATACGGATAAAATAAAATGAAACTAAACTATTAGTTTTTCATAACTTGCAGTGAGCAACACTCGACATGTGCGGAGTTACCCGTTCCAGAAACAAAGTCGAATTGATGACCAGATTTTCTTCAGGAGATGTTCGTCCTAGAATCCGCCACCCCTGCTTGTTCAACTGCGATTCATCAATTGCTTCATATATTATTTGCCTTGTTCCCTCTGCTGTACGAACGGCTACTAGTGGATCTGAAGATGTTAGAGTTATTTGTTCAAGCACTTCCAACTTATTGCGAACGAGGCTAGCCACAAAAATTTGGCTATAAGAGCTATAGTCGTATTCTGATCCATTTCCCATTACAACAGTAACCTTATCCGCTAAGCCCAAGCTTTCAAGTAAAAAGCATGATGCATCATAAGCCACAGAATCCATTTCCAGACAGACAACTTTCATATCACCTAATAAGTGTAGAATAATAGCACTTAGCGGCATCGGCCCACTGCCAACAAATACAATTGGCAACTGCTCTGTAAAATCATCCTGCCCTATGAACTGCCGAAGTATGGATAGTTCCTGACTAACGAGCGCCTTATAAATGTTCCAGTAAGGCAAACTCTTTAATGTATCCAAGACGAAACTGTCAGATTTGGAAATATTACGAGAATGACTTAACTCTGCTAGAAATTCAGCTTCTGATAACTTATCCTGCAATTTTCGTTGGTTCGTTCGAATATACTCGTTGCTTAGAACGGATTGTATCTCCTCAGGTAAATAGCGGGAACGTAACTGAAGTGAAAGTTGACTAATGATGTTCGTCACTAATTGATTAGCAGGGGATAGATCTAATTCCTTCTGAAGAAATTCATTTGCATCACGGATAAACGCAATAAGATTGTCAACCATTTGTATTCTTGGCGCATTAACTGTATGTATAGTCTGGCCAGTTGAATAAGCCTTCATTGCCAATTTCCTCCCTCACTCTACCACCTAATTTCTTACTACCAACTATATTCATAAGGACAAAGTTTTAGAAGGTTAATGGACATGCTAAGTAGTCGCAACTAATCTGAACTATAACAATAACCGCCGACCAAAATGCATGTCGCATCTCAATCGGCGGTTGTATTAATAATATTAAGTATTAGACATGTGCAACTGCTTCCGCTGATATGCCCAGTGGTTGGTCGGACCAAGACCGTTGCCAATATAGATTCCATCTTCGATTGCCGCTTGAATAAAAGCCTTGGCCTGCTGCATAGAACTCTCTACATTAAAACCCTGAGCAAGTCCAGCTGCCAAAGCAGCCGAGAATGTACACCCCGTGCCATGCGTGTGTCCCGTAACTATTCGCCTTCCTGCCAATTCAGTGAAATAACTGCCATCGAATAGCAAATCAACGGCTTTCTCCCCCACATCATGACCACCTTTAATAATGACATATTGAGCACCGAAGCCAGCCAGACGCCTTGCAGCTTCCTCTTTATCTGTTCTACTAATAATAGCCATGCCAGTTAGTTTCTCCGCTTCCGGTATGTTAGGCGTTACAACCTTAGTCAGCGGTAATAGTTGCCTTGTTAGGGCGCGAATTGCTTCTTCTTGTAGCAGTACGGCACCACCCTTGGCTATCATCACGGGATCTACAACAACATTCGTCCATCTGAAGGACTGGATAACTTCCGCCACAGCAAGGATGATTTCACTGCTAAACAACATCCCGGTCTTAAGTGCATCTACTCCAATATCGCTACCTACCGCATGGATTTGTTGCACAACTGCTTCAGTGTTCAGCGGATAAACTGCCTGTACCCCAAGAGTATTCTGTGCAGTCACCGCAGTGATCGCGGTCATACCATAGACACCAAGCTCCTGAAAGGTCTTTAAATCCGCTTGAATGCCCGCACCCCCGCTACTATCAGAACCTGCAATCGTCAATGCTCGGAAAACCTTTTGCCCTGATTGTTTCTCCATAGTTACGTTCAACACCTCACCTAATCTAAGATACTCTCTAAAACTCAAATAGATGGATTAACAATAATATTACGAGAATCGTTCTGGTGAGAAAGCCTGATTATCGTCAGATATCCTCTTCCCTTCTACACAGTCAGCAACAAACATCGCGGTTGCCGGACTGAGCAGAATACCGTTACGATAATGACCAACTGCAAGTACAACTTTGTTTGAGCTACTCAAAGATCCGATCAGAGGCAGTCCATCTTGGGTAGAAGGACGTAATCCAGCCCAACGATAGAACGGACTCCTGTTGTCTAGAAAAGGAAACACTTGTTTATTCCATTTCCGAAGCCGCTCGATCCCCTTATCCGTTACTGAAGTATCGAAGCCGGCAACATCCTCCGAAGCTCCGCATACTAGAGTCGAATTTTCTTTTGACACCAAATAGCCCTGATTACTGAAAACCATATGTTGAACCGGGTTCTCGTCTACTTCATAAGCACAAATTTGTCCGCGTATCGGGTATACCGGAATTTGGATACCGAACGTGTCAGAAAGCTCTTGCGCCCATGCTCCCGAACAAACAACCAATTGATCTCCGCTGAACATCCGTTGATCCGTTGATTGTATAAGAATTCCGCTTTGCCACTCGACAACAGATAGCTTATCGAGATTCTCGTAGATAATTACTCCCATTAATCGACAGGCATGCTCAAGCGCACTTACATAATGCGGTGCATATAGATGACTCTCTTCTGGTGTATGCAGCGCTGCCCGTACATTTCGCGATAGCTTAGGCTCCAGACGGAATAATGCATCTCCCTCCAGTATGCTACCTGAAGAACCGGATTGACCCTGCCACAGAAGTCTTCCCTCCAGCGCCAGTAAATCTGCCTCATGGTAGGCTATATAGAGACTTCCCGAGTTCGTGTATTCAAATGTCTGACCGGAAACCTGCTTTACGTTATGTTGCCAATCGGGATACAGCCGCAAACTATCTAGACACAATCGAAAAAAGGCATCGGATCCTTCTAAATTCTCAGAGTATGGTGCAAGCATACCGGCAGCAGCACCGGAAGCCTGTCCTCCGCAACGATTAATTTCCAGAACCGTCACTTGATATCCCCGTCTCTGCAATTCAAACGCACAAGATAAACCGATGACTCCTCCTCCCATGATCACTATGCTTTTTCTCATCCTAAGATCATCCCTCTTAAGTAATAAACTTTACTTCAATTTATACGCTTCAAAACCACTGCTTGCCGATGCATATTTTTTCTTCTCGATCCGACCCGATAGATAAGCAAGCCGACCCGCTTCAATGCCCATTCTCATCGCTTGTGCCATACCGACAGGATCCCTTGCTTTGGCAACAGGGGTATTCATTAATACGCCGGATACTCCTAGCTCCATCGCCTGAGTGACATCACTCACAGAACCAAGACCGGCATCCACGATGATAGGCACATTCGCTTCTTCAACGATCAAACCTAAGTTATAGGGATTGAGGATTCCCAACCCGGTACCGATCGGTGCTGCTCCCGGCATGACTGCCGAAGCTCCAGCTTCTTCAAGTCGTTTGCACATCACAGGGTCATCTGAGATATAGGGAAGAACCGTAAAGCCTTCTTTAACAAGAATTTCTGTTGCTTTTAAGGTTTCAATCGGGTCCGGCAGCAGTGTACGTTCATTCGCGCTAATCTCTACCTTGATCCAATCGCTCAATCCGGAAGCACGCGCCAAACGGGCGATACGTACAGCTTCATCGGCCGTACTCGCACCCGATGTATTTGGAAGATAGATATATGGTTCATTCTGCAAATGCTGCAAGATGGAGTCATCTTCCGTGGATTCGAGGTTGATTCGCCGAATAGCGAATGTGAGCACCTCTGCACCTGAGGCTTTGATAGCTTCCATCTGAACGTATGGATTAGGAAAAAGTCCAGTGCCAATAAAAAAACGTGAAGCTAGTTGTTGGCTACCAATACGAAAAACATCTTGTTTCATCGTTACCCTCCTCCTACAAAGTGAACGAGCTCAATTTGCATATGAGAACGAACAACTGTGTTCACCCATCGTTCAGCTGTTATGACAGCACCGTCCACCTCTACAACAATCGGCTTTCCTACCAATCCATAATTTTCAATAACATCTTGGATCGTATGAACTTCCAAATCCAGCTTTAATCCATTAATTACAAGTTCCATACGCTCACCCCATTTTATTCAGCTTGCTGAGGAACGCTTCACAAGTCCCTCTTACATCGCTACTCCCGACAATTTCGCTAACCGCACATATCCTGGTCGCTCCTGCGTGGATGACTTCATCCACATTGCTCAGCTTGATTCCACCGATAGCAACGAAAGGAATTTTAATGATCTCCGCAACTTCACGTACATACAATACGCTCACTGGATCAACGACATCCACTTTGGTTTTCGTCTGAAAAACAGGACCAACTCCGATATAATCCGCACCTTGACGCTCCGCCAGTAATGCTTCTTGAAGCGCATGCGTGGAAATCCCGATAATTTTGTTGCCCACGATTTTTCTTGCTTCCAGCAAAGGAAGATCACCCTGACCCAGATGAATCCCGTCCGCATCGACTTCCATCGCGATATCAATATGGTCGTTAACAATAAAGGTCACAGCATGCTTGCGAGTCAGCTCCCGAAGCGCTTTGGCTTTTTGCAACAACTCTTGTTTTCCACTTGTTTTGTCTCGCAATTGAATGATATCCACGCCGCCGACAATTGCTTCCTCCATTACCTCGATCAAATCACGATTCGGGTGAAATTGCTCTCCCGTTATTGCATATAAACGAAAGTCCTTCATAATTTCATAACCTCCCACTTAAGATCCGATATAACGGGCATATAATGTTTTGGCGCGAACCAAATCATCCGTTCCCTGAACGAATACGCGTCCATCGGAAAACAACACAAGCCGTTCGCCATCTTGCAACTCTGCCCGAAGTAAATAAGCATTCACAGTCACCTTCACAGTCGCAGGTTCTAGTCTTTGACGCCATTGCTCCAGATCGAGTGGACCATTGCCAGCGATTTGTATCGTGTCTCGTCCGCATAAAGAGACCGCCAAGTCTAGCTCAGTCATATCCAGAGCGGGATATTGCTTTAGCTGACAGCAGGGACAATCATTCCTTGGCTCCCCAAGCTTCATTTCATAATAGTGGTTGTTCCACAAATCAAATGTGACTAGGTTGTTCCTTCTATTTTCACTAGCATCTACTAAGTACTTCATAGCTTCAACCGCCTGATAGGAAGCGACTATATCGACGACAGGCGAGATAACTCCGATTGTGTCGCAGGTTTGCCCACTGGCATCGGCAGATTGAATGAGACAGCGTAAACAAGGGGTACTCCCCGGAACTAGAATTGCACTCATACCTCGCGAGCTGACAGCACCACCATAGGTAAAAGGAATACCCATACGAAAGCATGCGTCATTCAATAAAAACCTCGTTTGAAAATTATCGGTACCATCCAGAACCAAATCTATGCCTTGAAGAAGAGACTCAATATTATGAACGGTTACATCAGCCACAATTGCCTCGAGCCGGACATCCGAATTGATTTTATGGAGCTTCTTCTCTGCTGCAATAGCCTTTGGATAACCATGTAGCACATCTTCTTCATCGTATAACATTTGCCGTTGTAAATTACTTTGCTCTACATAATCTCGATCGACCAAACGAACCATGCCTACACCGGCTCTTACCATATGATTAGCTAATACGGTGCCTAATGCTCCCATTCCTACAATACACACCGCACTGCTCTTAAGCTTCTGCTGTCCAGCTTCACCAATTGGCACAAACAGCATCTGCCTTGAATATCGACCGTCCACGCGATAGACTCCCTTCTCCCTTATAAATTGCGAAATGCTTGCTCAGCCTTGACGTCCTTCTTCATTTGACCATGCTCCGTAAGCCAATCTATGATTGAGCTCCATGATTTCTCAGACTGGCTGCCGAAAGACTCCATCCCTGCATCCATCAGAGGAAGCAAAATATCCAAGCTTTTTTTCTCGATATCAGCATCCAGTGGAAACTCCTCGCTTTGCTTATCCAATAAAATTTGCAGAGCTTGGTCCGGGTGGCTTACAGTATAGGCTTGCCCTTTGGTGGATGCCTCCAAAAATTTCTTAATCGCATCTCCGTTTCTTTCAAGTCCATCCTCACTAGCTGTCAGAACCAACTCGTAGTAATCCGGAACACCATATTGTGAAAGGTCGAAAGCAATTAGCTTCTTGCCTTCCTTCTCCAATAACAGTTTCTCATGGTTCACATAACCACCGATAATAGCGTCCACCCTCTTCGTTGTCATTGACGGGATCAAATCCCATCCGACATCCACATAATTCAGCTTGGAAGGATCTCCGCCGTCCGACTTCACCATCGTATTGACGATAGCTTCATCGAGAGGAATAGAGGGATAACCAATTTTTTTACCAATTAGATCCTTAGGACTATGAATCTCTTTCGAATCAAGCACAAGTAATTGTTTAAGCGGGTGGCGAACAATCGCGCCAACGGATACGATTGGAAGGTCTTCGGATCGTGCTATCACCACCTGCATTTGATAGCTAAGTGCCAAATCTGCTTTGCCAGTCGCCACCAGCTTAAGCGCATCATTCGTGTCCGCTGGCGTTTGCAGCTTCACCTTCAAACCCGCTTCCTCAAAATATCCCTGCTCCTCGGCAGCATACAAGAATGTATGCACGGCATTCGGATACCAGTCTAGCAACACCGTAAGCTCTGTTTCCCCGGCGGAATCGGCTTGTTTATTGGAAGCACAACCCGTGATCGCTACTAATACCAACGTAAGGGATAATGTCATACATACCCTTTTTTTCCATTCAATAAATTTCACTGTCATTCCCCTTTACTTCCTTTTTTAGATTGTTTTTTTGCTTCTACGACGAGCGAGACTTACTCTTTCCAACCATTGAACCGTGAGGAACAACAAAATTCCCATAGCTGACAGTAGCAGGACGCCTGAAAAAACCGCCTCGCCACTCAGCATATTAGATGCACGCTTCGTATACATACCCAAACCGTTTTCCCCTCCAAGCCATTCCCCCAGCGTAGCGCCTCCCACGCTTATAGCTGCAGCCATCTTCAATCCAGTAAAGAAACCCGGTAGAGCAGATGGGAACTTCCACTTGAGGAAAAGATCTCGTTTACTGGCCCCCATCGTCTGCATCAGCTCTCCGATATCGGGATCGGCAGAGCGGAATCCAGCCGCTGTATTCACGGCAATAGGAAAGAAAGTGAATAAGATTACAACGGCGACCTTACTCCATATCTCGTAGCCAAACCACATCACCATAATAGGTGATAATGCGATAATGGGAATCGTTTGGGAGGCGACAATCAACGGATAAATCGTCTTATTAGCCAAGCTTGAACTTTCAATCCAAACCGCAGCTAATGATCCGAACAAAGCTGAAATTCCGAGTCCAAGTAAAGCCTCTCCTAGGGTGACGATAAAATGCTTCTTAAGCAGCTGTCCGTTATCCCACATGGATACGAACACATCTGATAACTTAGGAATGATGTAATGTGGAATGTGAAAAACTCTCGTCCCAGCCTCCCACATAATGAACAGTAATAGAACGAATGAAAGGGCGGGCACATAAGCTATAACATTACGTCTCATGTCCTCCCTCCTTCAGAATCGACCGGACCACGACCGATGCCTCCAAGCAGCTGACGCTTTAAGCCTATGAATGCCTCGTCCATCGTCACTTCATAGCTACGGGGGCGAGACAAATTTATAGTCAGCTCTGTTAATGTTGAAATGGGTGAGTTCTCCGCCACAAGCACCCTATCGGATAAGAGCAGTGCTTCATCGACGTCATGTGTGATGAACAAAATAGTTTTACGATGTTGCTCCCATACCTGCAGCAGCCATTCTTGCATACTCATGCGCGTCATCGCATCCAAGGCGCTGAAAGGTTCGTCTAGAAGAAGCAGCTCCCCTCTTCCGAGAAGGGATCGCAGGAACGATACTCTTTGACGCATTCCGCCAGATAGCTCGTGCGGATACTTGTTTTCAGTTCCCTCCAGCCCTAAGTCCGGAAGCAGTTCCAGTACCTGACGACGAGCTTCCCGCTTCGTCGCCCCTCCTATTTCCAAGCCTAGCGTCGCATTCTCCAGCACAGTTCTCCAGGACATAAGGCAATCCTTTTGGGGCATATAACCGATTTTGCCAAGTTTGCTTGCCGCTGCTGCCGTGTCTCCCTCTGCTCCAATCGCAATTTTTCCCGCTTGAGGGGCTAGTAATCCAGCCAGCAACCGAAAGAGGGTTGTCTTTCCTATACCACTGGCTGCAAGAATACTAACGAACTCTCCTTGTCTAATGTCGAAGTCGAGCCTTTCGAACAATGGAGTCTCTTCGGGATAAGAAAAGCTAAGTCCGCGTACCGATAACGCGATCAGCTGCCCCTCTATTCTTCCGTCTACACTCAAACCGGCCACTCTTCCATCCGATAGGCCATATCCCAGAACATGTATTCAAGCTTGGACGCGACGACAAAGTGTTTCTCTAGTTGCACAAGCTCCTGCTCGGGCAAACCTTCCGCCAACTGATCCATCAGACCGATACTCCAATCGGTAAGTGCTCCGAATTCATCGGAACCATACATTAAGATCCATTCCCGGTACAGTGAATGATCCAAAGCGCCTGGGTACTTCAAGTAAGTAGTTCCGATTTCCCTGTAACTCCACATACAGGGGAGCAGAACTGCCACTACCTCTGCTAGCGAGCCTTGTGTAGCGGCATCCAGCAAATATTTGGTATAAGTTACTGTGGTCGGAGAAGGTTGCGTCTGTTCTAACTGTTCACGCGCCACTCCGAGACGTTCCGCATATTTTCGATGCAACTCCATTTCCACGTTCAGCGTAGAGTGGAGCAGCTCTGCGAATTTGACCATTGTATCTAGATCCCGAGCCTTCATACTTCCTATAGCGAACATCTTGGCATAATCGATAAGATACACATAATCCTGCTTGAGATAATAAATAAACCGATCAGTATCCAGCGTGCCTGCTCTTAATTCCGTCAGAAACGGATGCTGGTGACTTTTTGTCCATATCTCTTGAGCTGCACGATACAATCTTTCACTAAATCTACTCATTGGGAACCCCCGCTCACTTTATAGTTTTCTATCAACGTCAATCACTGTTGCTCTTTGGCTTTGTCCGGTTGGTATTACACATTATTAATTAAGGAATCTATCATGGCTTCTACGCTCCTTCATGTAGAGAGCGGGCTAGAAAAACAGAAAAAAACCATTCGAGAATACACGAATGGTTACGATTCGATAAGTTCTCTACGCCAGCATTATCTGGTTCAGATTAACGGTCAGGGAAATAACGTTCCCAATCTCAGCCAGACTATATCTAGCACCCGCACTCTATTTAATTTATTCCACTATATCCCATAAAATCATAATTTACAACAATAGTTAAAATATTGCACAAATCCCGAAAATACATTACGTAATGTATTTACTTCCATTTCTATTCCACGCTCTACCCTTCCGCTAGTCGCACAAGAAGAGCCCAAGCATTTTTATGCTTGAGCTTTGTCAGCTTAATTTGTAGGAAAGTGCGGCTCTTTATAAGCTGATTTCTTACGAGCGACATAAGCGCTTCACATGTGTCATATGTGAAATATATCGACTCAATACATCTGCCTACACCCTATTTCTTCGTACGCTTCATTGCATAGATAACTACACCAATCGCAAATAGAATCATACAAATAGATGACAATCTATACATCATCTCATAAGAGGTAAACGTAACGATTACTCCTAAAATAATTGCTCCAAGTGAAACTCCGACATCAGTGGAGTTGTAAAACAAGCCATTCACTGTGCCGTAATCCTCTTTGCTTGCAGATCGAAGCATCCACGCCTGTAAAGTAGGTTGGATGGAGCCAAATCCTGCTCCATATAATAACGCCGACACAATAAGCATGCTCATTGATGTCGTGTAAGATAGTACAATCATACTTACAATAACAAAAATCGCTGCAGGAATAAGTACTATAATCGGACCTTTACGGTCGAATATTTTACCCGCAATCGGACGAACCATCAGTATCGTTAACGCATTGAACAAGAAAAATAGTCCTACTTGAGATAAATTCAGCTGTTCGCCATATACTGCAATAAAACTTAATATACCGCTGTAAGTAACGGATAATAGTACATTAAGTATCGCAGGAAAATAAATAGGGAAGATCATAATATCTCGCATACCGCTTTTCTTCACTTGCTGCTGTCCATGAGTATGAACGACTTGTTGTGAAGTAGCTTTAACAGTTGCGATATTGTCTGATTCCTTGTTTTTCTGACGCTCAGCTAACTCTGTTGTCGGATTTTTTTTATTGGATCGCAGCTTATACACCCCTGCGATAAAGAGCATCGGGAACATACAAACGACTGCTCCAGCACCAATACTCGCTAATGTTGTAAATCCCGAAGCATTCATAATACTCATCCCAGTCAATGGACCAATTGACATCGCAAGACTGGTCGAAAGTCCAAAATAGCCTATACCTTCACCCATTCGTTTGGGCGGTATAATTTGCGTAACTAATGTGGGGATAATTGTACTACCAACACCAAAGCCAAAACCATATACCGCGCGCATCAATAATAATGGGGCCACTGATTCAGGCAATGCACATAATATTGTTGATACCGCCGCAACAATTAATCCTGCAGTTAATACGATCTCTTTCGACCAACGCTTTATCCAGCGGCCGGTCAAAAGCCTCGCAATAATCGCTGTAATCGCAAATGCACTAGTCGCAAGACTAACATGCATATCTCCACCATTCAAATTCCCTTTAATATGGATTGAAAATGATGATAATAACATCTGTAAATTAAGAAATAATAAAAACGAAGCTAATGATAAAGTAATAAATTGCTTCGTCCATAGGCGTGGCTTTTCAATTGCCTTCGCTCCGTTATTCAAAGTCATCCGTTGTCCGTTCATGTTGCTTCATCTCCATCTTATCGCTCTAGCTTCTTTATCTATACTTTAGTTTCTAACACTTGGTTGAAATAACTATTTAGCTCCATTAAATACTGCTTTAGCTGATCGTGTGATTCCATACCAATACAAGCCTTTACTTCTTCAGAAATGCTTTCTTCAATCGGAATGGTTTCTGCAATTAATTGTCTTCCTTGATCGGTGGCATAAATTCGAAGCGATCGACGATCTACTTCATCCTCTTTCCGAACAATGAACCCCTTATGCTCAAGCTGATGTAAAATGCGCGTCACCGTCGGCTTATCCTTGAACGTACGAGCCGCAATGTCCTTCTGTATCATCCCTTCATCATCTACCACATGGTACAACACTGACCATTGCTCAGGAGTAATATCATATGCCTTCAACCGATGCATAAGTAATGCAGCAAGTTTATTGTACGTTGCTCCGAGAAGGAAACCAACTGACATGAGCGGTTTATTCACTTGTTTTTCCATATTAATACTCCGTTTCGAAATTAGTTGTCTAGACAATCATATACTTCTGAAATGATTATTTCAACCTTATAATGATTATTAATAATCTCAACAGCTTTAATTAACATAACAAATAATGTATATGGATAACTTATTTTATCGTCAAACACGAAAAAATATGCAGCAGCTTTACACAAGATGTGCATAGCTACTGCATAAGTTTCATTCATTCCCACTTTCATCTCTATATATTGTAATAATTCACTAACTTTACGACCTTTATGCACATCATGTTGATAATTTGTGTATAAGATTTAATTTCACTAGAACTTACTCTGCTCGCCACAGATTTCTACGATGACCTGTGCATAGATTTGCGCTGCCAATAATAAATCATCCACAACAATAAATTCATCATTACTGTGCATACGTGTGTCGATACCCGGCATTGTTGGACCGAAAGCTACTCCACCTTCGATATCATGCACATAGGTACCACCACCAATCGCAATACATTCACCCGGAAGCCCTGTATATTGCTCGTATACATGAAGCAATGTTTTCACGAACGGTGAATCTGCAGGCGTATGATGAGGCGGTTCAAAATTATCGCGTTCTAACACAAGCTTATACGGAGCCAATTTTTGCTCTAATACGTCAAATGTGTTTTCCTCTGTTGCACATAGCGGTACGCGACTATCGAAATACCCTTCGAACGACTGTCCATCATAAGCAATAATCGAGAAGTTCATAGTCAGTGAACCAGATTCCGCATCACTCATTGCAAGTCCTGCTGCTTCTGCTCCGTGATCGCCATGTGGGAAAATCGAATTTACACCTTTCAGCATATGATGTCCTTCACTTTCACTAAGTGGTAATGCAGCGATTAAAGTCAGTAAAGCAGTAATCGCATTGTTCGCACTTTCTGGTGTAGACGCATGACCACCTTCGCCAATTGCATGGATAGCAACTACGCCTTCGCCTTGTTCACTGCATTCAAATTGGACCGCTGTTGCTGCCGTCACTCCCTGAACATAAGGCGCTAACTCATCCACAGTTAAGCCTTCAATAATGGCATCTGCCTCTGGCGGTACAACATTGACTTTGTAGCCACCATTGATCGAACGTACTCGTGGTAATTGTTCAGTTGGTTGAACTTGTGCTCGGAATGCGGTACGAATAGCACCCTTTTCAATATTAATGACCGGGAATTCCGCATCAGGGGTAAATACATACGGTGGAGCTTGCTCCTTCTTAAAGTAATACTCAATATCTTCACAGCCAGATTCTTCATCTGTGCCAACGATTAATTTTGTATTGTATGCTAATGGAATGCCCAAATCTTTAATTGCCGCTAGTGCATACATCGCTGCAATGACAGGTCCTTTATCATCTGATGTGCCACGACCGTACATTTTGCCATCCTTCACGATCGCCTCATAAGGATCAAAACTCCAATTCGACCCTTCGCCTACAACATCGACATGTCCAAGAATACCAAGCTTCGTTTCCTGCTCGTTAATACTTATCGTTCCCACATAGTTATCAACATTGTTCGTGAGTAAACCTAGTTGTTGTGCGATGACTAAAGTTTCATCTAATGCTTGAGCTGGCCCTTCACCAAAGGGCATATGAGGTTTTGCCTCACCCTTTACACTGCGAATTTGTACTAGTCTACGAATATGTTCAATAAACGCATCTTTGTGATCTTGAAAATATTGCTCAATCAACTGCTTTTCTTTCATGTGTCACACCTCGGCTTTTCTTTATTTTTGTTAATCGTAACATATTGCAATAAAGGAATGAAATCTTGTTGGTAAATGATGTATAATTGCTATATATTCGCTAAACCGTGAAGGGAGTGTACGAGCTATCATGGAGCAATGGCAAACGATACTGATCGTTAAAGGAGCCGCTGGTAAAATCAATCTCTTTGCTCGTAAAGTGGAGAATGGGAGTTGGCAGTTTTATCGATCCAACGATACCGCAGCGCAAAATATTGATCCTACCATTGTTAACAGCTTCAAAGATGCTTTATCACTTCTTGGTCAGTCATGGACATATCTAACACCCGAATTTATTCATCCAGAATTCAAAAACCAATTTTGGACAAGCATATCCGTTGAAAAAGGGATGTTCAATCGTGCGAATTGGCGTAAAGCTTGCATGTAAGGTAGTTCAAAAAGTGGACTTTGATAGCGATGTGGATGCTAACGTAGCATATTCGACGTCGCATCTGAAACGAACTTGGAAAGTACGGTTCGCATGTACCAAACACGTACATTTGCGCTTCCGCCTTTCTCAAGTAGCGTTTCACCTGCTCGACTCTGATAGTCCACTTTTTGAACCTTCATTTTAATAGGTAGTTCGAAAAGTGAACTTTGATAGCGATGTGGATGCTAACGTAGCATATTCGACGTCGCATCTGAAACAACTGTCTTGAACCCTATTGTAAATGGTAGATATAACATAAAAGTGCTAGCGTGATCACGCTAGCACTTTTACGTATAGTATAACGCTTTGAAAGTTGATTTATGCAATCTGATTTGTAGTAGTCGTAGCAGCATTACTCACAAGCCAAATCATCACATTATGCTGCTTACGTTCGTCCAGGCAGGAAAAACCTTCGTCGTGCCAAAGCTGACAAAGCACATCCTTCGTTACTTCGATCGCCTGTGTCTCATCTTGTAATAGAATGATAGCCATACGATATATCGTATGCTCATATCGCCTTAAAAACTCAGATTTCGTAGACATGGTTTTCTCCTCATCATGACACTTCTCTCTTTGTCGTTACTAAATATTTTCTTGTTTGAGCGCCTCAACGATGCTACCTTTCTTCACCTTTGAGCCAGAATATATCATCGATACACTCACAATAATAAATACAGCGACAATAGCGATCACAATACTTGCCCATGGAAGCTGGAAGCTATATTCTATAACGTTACCCATACTTCTATAAATGAGAATCATTACGAGCAAGCTAAGCGGTAAGCCATATAGCAATGCTTTCATGCCGTAAAAGATACTCTCATAATTAATCATCCGGTAGAAGCCCTTCTTCGTCATCCCCATCGAGCGAAGCATCGCAAATTCACGCTTACGCAATTGTATCCCCGTCGATATTGTATTCAATATATTAGCAATGGAAATCAACGTTATTAATGCGATAAATCCATAAGTGAATACACCGATTAGGACAAGCATTTGCTGTTCTGACTGTCTACTTTCATAAGCATTGCTAATATAAAGACCTTCTATATTATCCATTTCCGATATCTGCTTCTCTGTTTCTTTTGGATTGGAGCTACTTAAATACAGATCTTGACGAATATGAATTTCTTCTTGATCTCCGACTAATTGCTCCAAAACCTTCTGTGACACTAATAAAATCATCGATGAAGATCCACCCTGACCCTTCGAAATACCCATCGGATACTCGGTAGTCACATCTGAAATATGAAGTGATGGTAATGCTACTTCTTCTGTGTGATATTCATAGTCGCCGTTATCAAGCTCCTCTGGGATACTTAATTGCACAATCGGATCTAAAGTTGTTCCTTTACCGTTCAAAATAGGCAATTCACTTACCTTTTTCTCTAAATACTCAGAATAGAAGTTATTCACATTCAGCAATATCACATTGCGCTCAGATTCATGGAATAGTGCATCTACATCGATACCATTATCCTGTGCATACTTCGTCAATGCTTCATCTGACATCGTATATAGATAGACGGAGTATCGCATTTTTCCATCTTCGAGGTACTCAGGACTTTCTTCTACCATCTTGGATGCAGAAGGTGGAAGCTGTGATAACGGGATATTCGCTTCAACAAACAACGATTGTAAATAATTAAATGCTGTAACATCCTCTAACTGCGTCACTTTATCTATCGTATTAGTTAATTCGCCGTTATGACTTCCTAGTACAATATCATAATTAATGCCGTCATTCGTCATATCTAGTGATTGCTTCATCGTATTCGTAAAGAAAGAAACGGTTAGAAACAGCAATATACTTATGACTAGCGAAAATACAGTAATCTGGTATCTACGCTTATTACGCTTCAAATTTTTAAGTGCAATTTCTGCTTCAATACCGAATAGTTTACGAACAAGCTTTGAAGTTTTCACTTTTTTCTTCGATAGCTTAATATCCTGTGTCTGGCGAATGGCATCAATCGCAGATACTTTCGATGCACGCTTCGCTGGCCACCATGTAGATAGGAAGATTGTTAGTAATGATATCGCCACCGAAACAATAATCGTAAGTGGTGTAACCTTTACTAACAATGTTTCGGATACGCCGAATAAATCTTGAATCATTGTATTAATCGACCAGAAGGTAATTGTAAGACCTAACAATCCACCTAAGAAGCCAAGCGGAATACTAATAATACTTATGACAATTCCTTCGAAAAATACCGAGTTCCGCTTCTGTCTCCGTGTTGCGCCAACACTCGCTAACATTCCAAGATACCGTGAGCGATCCGCTACAGAAATCCCGAACGCGTTATAAATTAGCGATACAGAACCAACGATAACAATTGCCATAATGATTGCGGTTAGCGTGTACATCGTTTCTGCATATCCATAAACATTACTAATAAAATCATATCTTAACAGCTCATAATTGATGTAGTGTTTCAAACCCAATTTCTCTGCCAATACCTGAGTGTTCATTGTAATACTATTTTCAACTTTATTAGTAATAACACTTACATTGACCTTCTCATCTGCTGCTAATAGACTTTGGTCAAGATAAGTAATGAATGTATAACCTGGCTGCCATGAACTTTCCCATACCGGCTTCTCTATTATACCTACCACCGTGTAAGTATTGGTCTCATCTATTTCGAGATACTCATCTAGCGTATTACTGTCTGTCATAAAAGTAGGCGAGTATTCATCGAAGTTAGATCGTTGTTCCATAAAAGGTTGAGTACCTTCAATTAGATATCTTGTTCCCATCGATAGCTCGATTTCATCACCAGGAACAATCTTAGAACCTGTGACATCCTTCAAATAATGCTGCGGTACCACAATTTCATGTTCATTTTTCGGAAGTCTGCCCTCCGCTACAGTAATCGGAAATTTGCTTAATCCATTACTATCATAGGACTTAACCGTAATGTAAGGCTTATTATACATTCCCTTAAGCCCCATATCCGCTAGGGAAGCAAAGCCCTTCATATCAGATAGCATTAACATCTTCGTTGATTCATCATTAGCAATAACATCTATTTGCTCGGGAGTTGCACCCAAATACTGAGTATGCCATTCTCCCGATTCAGCTATTACTTGGCGCTTCAATAAATCTTGAAAGGAAATACCTAGTGTCATAACTGCAGTAATCATCGCTACAGAAATAATAACGCCAATAATCGTAATAAGTGTACGACGTTTATTCTGCTTCATATGTCTTAATGTTAGCTTATTGACGATATTCACGGACGAATCACCTCGTCCTTAGCAAGCAAGCCATCTTCAATTGTAATGATCCGATCTGCTTGCAAGGCAATACGCTCATCATGTGTAATAACAATCAATGTTTGCTTATATAGCTTATTGAATAGAATAAGCATATCCATAATTTCCTTGCTATTCTTACTATCTAGGTTACCAGTTGGCTCATCGGCAAGAATAATCGATGGATGGTTAATTAATGCTCTACCAATCGATACACGTTGCTGCTGACCGCCAGATAACTGATTGGGCAAATGATCAAGACGACCTTCAAGACTCAATGTGTTCACAATATCTTGCAGCTCTTTTTTATTCACTTTATGACCATCTAGTAATAACGGCAATGTTATATTTTCTTCAACGGTTAGTACAGGGATCAAGTTATAAAACTGATAGATTAGGCCGATCTGACGACGTCGGAAGACCGCAAGCTGTGTTTCATTCAGAGTGTACATATCCGTATTGTCTACGAATACTTTCCCTTTAGATGGATTATCGACGCCACCAAGCATATGCAATAACGTTGATTTGCCCGAGCCTGATGGTCCAATAATGGCAACAAACTCCCCTTTGTTAACCGAAAAGCTTACATTATTCAATGCGTGTACGGCTTGCTCGCCCTTACCGTATATTTTCGCTAAATTCTCAACTCTTAATATTTCCATTAATAATACCTCCGTAATATGGTTGTTAATTGTAGTATAGCTACGCCATATGACGGGTTAGTGACTCTTAAGTGACAATTCAGTCACTTAACTATTTATGATGACTATTATTCGGTGTATTAATAATATCGAATCGTTATTATTAACGATGCTAATAGCTTACTTGCGTAATTAAAGTCTGATTATTAAACTTCCACCTTCCAATAAAGGTTAAAAATCAGGCTTTCAGAATCGAGCAGCTGAAGCGTTACTTGAGAAAGGCGGAAGCGCAAGTGTACGTGGTTGGTACACGCGAACCGTACTTTCCAAGTTCGCTTCAGATGCGATGTCGAATAAGCTACGTTAGCCTATTCATCATTATCAAAGTCTGATTTTTTAACTTCTACTTCCAATAAAGGTTATAAAATCGGGCTTTCAGAATCGAGCAGGTGGAGCGTTACTTGAGAAAGATGGAAGCGCAAGTGTACGTAGTTGGTACACGCGAACCTACAATGTTTCTACAAGAAACATACATCGGAAGCTTATACCGTACTTTCCAAGTTCGCTTCAGATGCGATGTCGAATAAGCTACGTTAGCCTATTCATCATTATCAAAGCCCGATTTTTTAACTTCTACCTTATACCATTTCAACGTAAATACTGTTCCTCCTTGACGACCATTACACACTTCGATGATCCCATTTTGAGCTTGCAAAATGCTATAAGATAGTGCTAACCCGATGCCAATACTAGATTCTCCAGAATGCTTTCCTTTATAAAAACGTTTGAAAAGATGAGGTAGATCTTCCTTCGCAACCCCGACACCGCTATCTGCTATACTCACTTCTGTATACAGACTTGTATCGTTAATCGTTATATCAATGCGACCATGTGGTGGCGTATGCTCTACAGCATTTTTCAGTACATTAATGAGTGCCTCAGTTGTCCATTTGCGGTCCACATGAAAGATAGCCTCGAGATCACCTTGTAACTCTACTTGAAGTTCCTTCACCTCGAGCGGAATCGCAATAGGTTGCATCGCCTGCTCGATCAATGAGCTTACCTTTACCTGCTCTCTGCTGAATGATATCGTCCCAGCATCAAGCTTAGATAGCTTCAGCAATGAAGTAATAAGCCAATCCATCCGTTCAAGCTGAAGTTGCAAACTCCTTAGAAACTCTTCGTGCTTTTCCCAAGGCAAAGTAGGCTGTTCCAGTAGATCAAGCATTACCTGCATCGAAGTTAGCGGTGTTTTCAACTGATGGGATATATCAGCAATCGCATCCGCCATTCTCATCTTATCCCGCTTAAGATATTCACTATTTTGCGAGAGTCGCTCTGTAACTTTGAATATTTCATTACGTAAAATACTTAGTTCACCTTCGCGATTATCTCGAACATCAAGTCCATAGTTGCCATTACTAATATTACGTAAGTAGCAAGACAGCTTTTCAATTTCTTGGTATCTCCAACGTGTATAAACAACAAAAATAACTCCAACAATAATGACCGTCAGCGCCACCATTATGAAAGCTGCCCATGAAATTACGTAGGCAATAGCTAACAATATACAAGTTGCTACAAAGGACGCTATAATAAACAACGAAAATTCCTTATTTCTAAACATAAACTCTCCTAAAACTTTTGATGTTCGATGATTTTACAAAGATCAAAAGTTACTTCATAAGCATATTCTATAACTTTTCATTTACGATGCATTTATACCCAAGCCCTCGAACAGTCATAATAAGCTGAGGATCTGCCGCATCCTCCTCTAACTTCTCTCGCAAACGTTTAATATATACGGTTAATGTATTATCATTCACAAAGTCGCCCGCTACATCCCATATTTTTTCAAGTAGCTGCGTCCGTGACAATATTTGATTCGGGTGATTAGCAAAGATTAGCAGTAAGCGATATTCAAGTGCCGTAAGAATAAGCTCTTGATCTTTTTTATATACTTTTGCTTCTGCTGTATTGATCGTAATATGCTGTAGCGTAATAATATTGCGAGCTGGCGCCTGTACTTGATATCTGCGCATAACAGATTTCATCCGAGATATTAGTTCACGCACGCGAAAGGGCTTCGTAATATAATCATCTGCTCCCATATCTAAGCCCATCACAATATTGACCTCTTCATCTATCGCAGATAGGAAAATAACAGGCGCATCATGTAAATTTTTCACTAGCTTGCATAATTCATAGCCTGACCCATCAGGTAGATTAAGATCGAAAATATATAGCTCTAGTTGCTGATACTGCTCCTCTATAGCTTGCTTAGCAGATGCAACATCATGGCATAGCACCACTTCATACTGCTCCTGCTCTAAAGAATACTGTAAGCCCGCTGCGATTGTTCGATCATCTTCTACAATCATTAATTTCATCTAAATTCGTTGCTCCTTTGTAAGCTGCCTAATGGCAATACTAAGCAATAAGACAGTTATTCCACCTAGTATCGCCCATGGCTGCCAACTCGTTGACCCGCTTGTCTGGTCTAACATAATCGACTCTAATCCTTGCATCATCCAATATTGTGGAATGAAGTTTGCAATGTACTGCATGAATTGAGGTACAATTTCAACTGGCCAATAGACCCCGCCGAGCATACATGTACTCACTATAATAATAGAGTTCAAAGCATCTGCTTGCTTTTTCGAATGTACGACGGTCGCCATCATCATACTATATGCCACAATCATTAATATCATTAAAGAAACAAATGGCAGTAGCAATAGTAGATTCCCCCAACTCGTGCCAAATACTGTCCACATGAAAATCATAATAATTGCAAATTGTAGCCATCCCGTTAGCCAAAATGATGTGATATAGCCTCCAACAATACTTCGACGAGTAGCTGCTGTTGTCGTCAATCTGTGCCATGTATAGTCACGACGTTCATTATGAATAATTGCTGCTGAGCCAGATAATGCAAACATCATAAACATAATCGAGAAGCCGATCGCAAGTGTCGCATTCATCGATAAGGAATCTTCCGCTGCTACTTCGCTAGCGACATCTTCTCCATCACTTCCACTACTACTATTTTGCGCGGCAACATATTGTCCAAAGCTGACTTCATTGAGCTGTACGATATGCTGACTATTCATCGTCTTAATCACATCAATTAACGCTGTTTCATCAATAGGCTGCAGTTGCTCATATAAATTGTACACATTATTCGATGTACTACTTACAGCATTTGCTAGCGCAATATATTGCTCGGCCTTCTTATTAACAATAATATCAAAAGGAGATTTCCCATCATGTAATCGATCAATCAAATCATTGGGAACAATAACTGCGGCAATGGCCTGCTGGTCCGCAACAAGCTCCCTAGCTTCCTCGTCCTCGGCTACTATCCAATCATATTGCGGATTGCGAGTCAATAGGTTTGCTGTCTCCTGTCCAAGTTCATGCTGAGCGACAACTATAGCTACTTTCGGAGCGGCTGTACTACCTTCACCAAAATTCAAATTTCCATAAATGAGACTGAAAGCAAGTGGCATTATAAATAATAAGACAATGTTCGCTGGAGACTTTAACATATAACGGATACGAAATATAACAATATGTAGCCATGTATTCATGTTATGCGATGCCTCCTTTACGCGATAGACGCACCCATGCTAATGCTAGTAAGAGTACCCCTACACTAGAAGCAATAAACGCTTCATTCATAATGGCTCTGACGCCCTCACCTGTCATAATGTTCATAAACATTTGCAGCGCAAGTGCATTAGGAAGCACTTTAGAAATAACGATCATCCAGTCAGGGAACATAAAGATAGGTACAAAACTACCACCAAGTGCAGATAAAATTTGTGTGCCAATCATCCCAATAGAACTAAATGACTCTTCATTTTTCATTAATGAGCCTACAAATACGCCTAGACCCGCAGTACTTAATGTGAAGCTTAACATCGTTAATAAAATAGCAGCCATCGAATCTCCCCAATTGACCCCATATAGCAATGATGTACCACCCACAATTAGGCTAAGTTGAACAAAGCTCACGATTAATAAACCAACGAATTTACCAATAATATACTGTCCCACCAGCAACTTCGTCGTCAATTGACGGGCATATACCGTATCACCCTTCTCCTCAATCATTGTTCCTACAAGTGTTACAACGGTCATCGTAAGAAACATGACCCCCATCGCTACCGCGTAATATTGGAAGGAGCCGATCGTCTTCTCTGTACCAGAAACGGTTACCTCATGGATTGGCTCAGCTAATGTTAACAATTCCGCGTTCGCATCATACATTTCATTGTTGATCACTTCACCACTTTGAGCTAGCTTCGTGTAATGATTGGTTAATATAGCTATTGTTTCAGTAATTCCAGCGTTCACTTGTTGATATTGAATTAATGCACTCTCTATAATAGACGTTTGAATACTGCTATCCCCTGCAGAGATCAGTTCAACTTGCGGTGAATTATTGTTCGTCAGTTGATCACCAAATCCTTGGGGTATAAGTAGGACAACACTAATTCGCTCACTATCCATTGCATGCTCGATCTGAGAACGTGAAAATTCTTCTATTGTCATAAAATTATTTAACTGATCATGTAATACATCTTTTACGAATCGATTACTATGCTCAGATCCATCCTCATTAACTACTCCTATATGAAACATTGCTACCGTTTCATCTTCATTGCTTCCGAACATATTACTAAAAGCAGAACCTAAAATTGCGATTAATATTAATGGCATAAGTAATAACGTAATAAGTGCCTTCTTATTGCGCATAAGCAAAAGTAAATCCTTCTGCACGATCCAAATACTTAGCAATTTGACTCCTCCTAAAACTTTTCATTATTTGCTTGATACAACTTCTTGCGAATGAAAAGTAACTACGAAAGCATAAACTAAAACTTTTCAGCTATGAAAAGTTACTTCGAAAACTGACACCTAATCGCGCAAGCTGCGTCCTGTTAGATGTAGAAATACATTTTCTAGATTTGGTTGAACTAGATCTATAGCTGTCACTGACAAACCTTGCTCTGCAAGAAACGGCAATACTGTAACGATAATTCGCTGAGCATCCGCACTCATCGCAGTTAACTTCTGCTCTTGAATGGAGAAACTTTCATCTGGACAAATCTGTTTCAACGATTGAATGATCTCATCGGTATGTTGAATCGGCTCTTGTAATGTTATCGTGAGCGATGTTTTATTCCCTACCACCTGCTGTAATTGTTCGATCGTGCCTTCAGCAATTAACTGTCCTTGATCCATAATACCAATGCGATGACATAGAAACTCTACTTCTTCCATGTAATGACTAGTGTAAATAATCGTCATCCCTTGCTCATTCAATACTTTAACAGTTTCTAATATATGATTGCGAGATTGAGGATCGATCCCGACAGTAGGCTCATCCATAATAAGCAGCTTGGGATTATGTAATATTGCAGCACCAATGTTAACTCTACGCTTCATACCACCAGAAAATGTACCTACTTTATCATTCGCACGATCAGTCAATCCAATAATAGCTAATACTTCTTGGACGCGCTGCTTCAAAAATTCGCCCTTCAACCCATACATTCTTCCCCAAAACATTAAGTTTTCCTTCGCTGTCATGGGCATATATAAGGCAATTTCTTGCGGAACTACACCAAGTAACTGTTGCGCTTTCTTCGGTGAATCAATCATATTAATACCATCAACTATAATACTGCCTTGAATAGGCTTCAATAACCCGCTAATCATACTAATTGTCGTAGATTTTCCCGCACCATTAGGCCCTAGTAATCCGTAGGATTCGCCCTTTTCAATATGTAATGATAGATCTTTCACAACCTCATGTTGTCCATAACTTTTATGGAGTTGGTCAATATGTAGCAACCCGATCACCTCTTCCAAATAATACCTAATCTTATCATTAACTAGGTTAATATTCCATATAAAAAATTTGTCTATTTCATTTAGTTTTGATTGACCCTCACGTTACGGTATGCTTTATAGTGAACTTATCGAAGGAGCTGAAGATCATGAATGTTAAAGATGTTTCTCAATTAGTCGGTGTTAGCATACGCACTTTACATCATTATGACGAAATTGGTTTGTTGAAGCCTGATCAACTTACAGCAGCCGGTTATCGTCAGTACTCACCTCATAATTTACAGACGCTTCAGCATATATTGTTTTTCAAAGAGTTAGGGTTCAGCTTAAAACATATTAAAGAGATGATTCAGAGATCTACCTTCGATACCTTTGATGCTTTGGAGCTACAACGTAAAAGCCTAATCGCCAAGCGTAGTCAATATGACAAAATGATTGCGACGATTGAGCACACCATTGCACATTTGAAAGGAGAGAAAACAATGTCAGCAAAAGAACAATTTGAAGGATTACAATGGGATCATAACCCTTACGAGCAGGAAGTAAGAGAAAGATGGGGCAATGAAGCTGTTGATCATAGCCAAAAGAAAATGAATGCATTCAGTACCGAGCAACAAACGGCTATCAGTGAGCAATGGGAACAACTATATCTACAGCTTGCAAGTAGAATCGGTACAGCTGTAGATAGTCCAGAGACGGAACAACTTACAGCGGAATGGTTCCACATGCTGAACAATAACTTTGGAACTTATAACTATGATGCCTTTATTGGATTAGGTCAAATGTATGTACTAGATGAACGCTTTAGCAACAACATCGATCGCTATGGAGCAGGATTAGCGCAATATATGTGTGATGCGATGGAGCACTGGGGTAAGAAGATGAAATTAGAGCAGCTCTAATTCTTATTCCGTGCCACTTAGTTGTAGCATGAGTATTCTTTACAACACTGTGACAACAAATAAGCCTTCAGCGATATGTACAAACGTACAACGCCGAAGGCTTATTACTGGTCTTATCAATATTGTTCTATTGGGGATAAGTCTGCTGTTTGAACTACCGCTTTAGCGGTCCCAAACAAAGCCTACCTCTTTCAGAAATGCTTTCGCTAATAGTAAATGACCACCTGCACCTGGATGGACGCGATCCCAAGCTAGCGTCGCTGGATATATATGCGCTAGCGCTTTATTGAACGCCGCCTGCGTATCTACTACGGGAAGTGATAGCTCAGCACCGAGCGCCTTCACGACAGCACCATATTGATCCATCGTTGCACGCATCGCATCGTGCTCATTCGGCTCGATATAAAATGGTGTCATAAGTACGATGTTCGGCACGATTGACTGCGCTTCGCTAATCAGCTCACGTAATGTTGCCTCGTACTCATCAATGTAGACATGATAATCTGTAATATAAGGTGTGTCATATTGTCTCCATACATCGTTAATTCCAATCATAATCGACAGCCAATCTGGCCGTTGTTCAATAACATCCTCCTGCCAGCGTGCCTTCAGATCACGAACTGTATGTCCACTAGTCCCTTTGTTCACAACTCTTATAGCTAGCTCTGGATATGTAGCCTGTAGCAGTCCATCGACAAATGATACATACCCTCGACCTAGCGCATGAAACAAGCCTTCACCTTCAGGCTTTGAACGATCACAATCTGTAATGGAATCACCAATAAATAATAGTTTCTGTCCACTTGCTAATTTCATAGCTTAATTCCTCCATATCAATGATGGTATTTATATATAATCTTACTACGAATTCACTAGAGTTGTTAACAAAATAATTAAACGCTTTCATTATCCACAGCAGTATAACTGCTTTTCTAGGTTATGCACATGTGGATAATGTATTTATAGCTTATTAACAGGTTAATATGTGTGCAAGCTGTGGGGTACGGGGATAACAAAAGCCTGCTTTGTGCATATGTGATCTTCATCCACATATGTACAGCAGGCTTTTTATCATACCACGATTATTTCCCGCTTTCCAGCGGAAATTAAGCATTTCCAGGAGGCTTCTTGAATATCTCGATATGCCCAGAATTCTGAAGGAACATCTGTCCATATAGGTAAAGCTTCCTCATTGAACGGTCCACGTCCTAATAAGCGATTGACGATTGTTACAGCCTCGGCTCTTGTCAACGATTAGTTAGGACGGAATGTTTGATCCAGATAACCGTTCATTACTTTCATGCTCGTGACTGTATGAATGTACTGTTCAGCCCGTGTAATCGGTCGATTCGGATGAAACATCCCATCGTTGTACCCGCTAATATACGCATTATGATGCTCTAGCACGTCGGTTGACCATTCTGATCATATTGAATCTTACCAAATTGTAATAACGCCCTTCCAAAACTATGTTCGACAAACACAGCGAGCGTATTAATAAATTTATCCCGTACATTCGGATCAGATGGAGCGTCTGTCAGATCTTCGATTACTATAAAAATAGCAACCTCATTATAACGACTTTTTTTCCATAAACACCGTCATTTCATTCCGACTCACAACCTTAAACCCAAGCCTGTAGTATAGACGGATCGCCTGATTGTCATAACGTACACTCAAACGAATGGGAATATGGAATAATTCTGCTTCTTGACATACCTGCTCCAATATAGCTGTACCTATCCGTCGCCCTCGATAATTAGGCAATATTGCAATATCAACGATTGTTAACCCATCCTCGGTGAGCGCAGTCAGAAGCCTGCCAACTCTCTCATTCTCGTAAATAATCACCTTCCTCTCCAAGCTCGAATATTGTAATAAATAAGAACGACACTGAACGTCATACTGCATTCGCAAAAATGCAGCTTGTTCTTGACTTCCCCATCCCCATGCTTTCATTTCTTCCTCTCGAGTCGAGGCATAAACCTCATACATAAAAGGTTCATCCACTTCCATCGAATCGTATAGTATAAATTGAGTCATACGTTTTCCTCTCTAATGTTTTTTCCAGTTAATGATATTTAAAACATTTCGACATTAAGCACCTTTTTCCTTCATCTTTTATAACATAACTTATATAAATAATATAAAAAATGGTTATTAAAAGGAGTTTCAAGGGAGATAAGATATCCTAAGCAATAACGCTTCATTTATAACTTCCCTAAAAAATTAAGCGCTTTCAATAATTTAGTAATATAACTGATTAATTATGTTGTGCACATGTGGATAAGATTTTCACTGCTTATTAAGAGGTGATTATGTGAGTAAGCTGTGGGTTACGGGGATAACAAAAGCCCGCTTTGTGCATATGTGATATTCATCCACATATGTACAGCAGGCTTTTTATCATACCACGATTATTTCCAGCTTTCCAGCGGAAATCATGCATTGCGCATGTTGATCGTTCAGAATTAACTGATCGCCACCAACTTTATAAGTACCGCTACGTTTTCCTTCTGGATCGAAGAAACCACCAGGGCTCAAAAATGTCCAGTTAATGCTTGAAGCTTTCAAGTCTTCTAAGTTGCGTCCTTGATTTGTCTCACCTCAATGTAATTATTATAGTTACATCATTACATCAGTAGCTATTGATATAGACTGCCATTACTTAATTTTTGTAATCCTGCCATATCGATAATAACAATACCATTATAATTCTTTTGAATTAACCCTTGCTCAACGAACTTCTTAATGACTCGATTCAAATGCCGATAGCTAGTCCCTAATAATTCCGAAATTTCAGTTAGCTTTGTCGTCTCTAGTTCACCACGTTTGAATTTCAGATGTTCTGTATTTTGCGCAATAGAGATCAAATAACTTGCAAAGCGATTTTCAACAGAAGTAAGTACATTCACACTTGCCGATAAAGAAATGCTATTTAATTTATGAGCAACATGATCTAGTAAATATCTTAGAAATTGGGCATGCTTCATCTCATACTCTTGTAATGCTCGAAATGGAATTGCAATAACTGTCGATGTATTGATCGCTTCTGCAATCACCGTTGCTTGTTCACCATTAATAAGCTCCATATCGCCAATTAATGAGATCGGCTGGCAAAAGCGCAGTAGCAATGTGCGACCATTAGGTAACGCTGTAGATATTTTCAATTTACCTTCCACTTGAATATATAAATGCTGAAGCTGCTCACCGTTTTCGACTAGCAGCTCACCAGGTTGAAATTGCCGCAAGCTCATCTGTGTAAAAGTTGTTTCATGAAATAGCTGTATCATATTATTTTCAGCTAACCATTGCCTTATCAGTAGCCGTTCCTCATCATAAGCCATATTTCGTTCCTCCTTTAAAATTTGCAATCTGCTTAACTGCAAATAGCTTATTGCATAATCGACAACTTAAAGGACATATGTCCTTTTGTCTATTAATATTATTCCCTATAATATACAAGGAACATGAGAACAACCTTAATTATAACAGCATGAGGAAAAGGAATGAGTAGTTAGATGAATATTAGAGTTATCGCATTAACGATTGCAGCTTTTGTTGTCGGATTAGTTGAGCTTATTATCGGAGGTATTCTTCCACAGATCGCTACAGATCTAGATGTTAGTATTTCCTCCGCTGGCTTACTTATTACAATATTTTCACTTGTATTTGCTATTGCAGGTCCGTTACTATTGAGCGCTACGTCCAAGATCGAGCGCAAAAAACTTTTATTAGTTTCCTTAGTTATTTTCTTTGTGGGTACGATCATTGCCTTTCTAGCGCCTAATTACTTCGTGCTACTTATCGCACGAATTATAAATGCCGCATCTGGCTCGTTAGTTATTGTACTCGCCTTAACTTTGTCGATTAAAGTTGTACCTAAGCACTATCAAGCTAGAGCGATTGGGTTTGTATCGATGGGAATTAGTTCATCGATCGTGATCGGTATTCCTGTTGGAGTATTAATTAGTGATTTCTGGAGCTGGCGTATCATCTTTCTTATCGCTTCTATTCTAACCGTCATTGCTTTCTTCATTATTGTCTTATTTATCGATAAAGTACCTGGTGGTAAAGTTATTACGATCCGTGAACAATTTCATGCCATTAAACAAATCAAAATCGCTTCAGCACATTTGATGATGATGTTCGCAATTGGTGCACACTATTTGTTCTATGCTTACTTAACTCCTTACGTTCAGCAATATTATGGATTAAATGCAAGTCAAGTCAGTATGATCTACTTCGCATTTGGATTCTCTGCTATTGCTGGAGGATTTTTGGGTGGTGCACTATCTGATAAGATCAATCCGCGGCGGGCTGTCGTGACGATTGTTACGATATTCCTAATAACGCTACTATTCATCTCATTGACACGTGATAGCTTTTATCTCTTTATTCCATTACTTATTGTATGGGGAATTATGTCGTGGGCAGTATCACCACCACAACAAGCCTACCTTATTCAAACTAGTCCGCAAACTGGAGATATTCAACAAAGCATTCACAACTCCGCACTGCAATTCGGAATTGCTGGAGGCTCAGCGCTAGGTGGTTTTCTAATTGATCGAACAGGTGATGTAACGGCGAACAGTTGGGCTGCTTGTATCGTAATGGCAATTGCACTGGGATTAGCTATTTTCTCAACAACAAGACCAGTTACAGCAACCAGCAAAGCATAGACAACAGCGTCACCATTCCCTTACAATATAATAACTTAGTACTATTTGAACTACCTCTATAAAGGAATGCGAACAAGCTATGATGAATGAAACTATATTACCTACGCCTTCCCAGCAACAGTTATTTTGGCAAGGCGTTAAAGATTGCGTACCTACTTTACTTGGTTACATCGGAATTGGCGCAGCTTTCGGTATTGTCGGTTCGGCATCGAATCTTTCGTTGCTGGAAATCGCCTTACTTTCCGTGTTCGTATATGCGGGTTCAGCACAATTTATTATTTGCGCGTTGTTAGTTACAGGAACACCGATATCCGTTATTATTTTCACAACTTTTATTGTCAACTTGCGACATTTCTTAATGGGACTAACGATTGCACCAGCCTTCAAAACGGATTCTACCTTGCGCAATATTGGAATCGCTACGTTGTTAACAGATGAAACATTCGGTGTTGCTTCAACAAAATTAATGGGACAGCAACAGCTACAAGCAAGCTGGATGAACGGACTTAATCTAACTGCTTATTTATGTTGGATCATCTCTAGCGTGGTCGGAGCAAGCTTAGGACGGTGGATCGCCGATCCAGAAATGCTAGGGATAGATTTTGCATTAACGGCAATGTTCGTAGCATTACTTATATTACAGCTGCAGCAGCTTGCACCCGCTAAGCTGAAACCTATGCTACTTATTGTAGGCTATACGATTTTATTTATGTTTGTATTGATGCTCTTCTTGCCATCACATCTTGCCGTTATTTTTGCTACGATATTAGCAGCAACAATTGGAGTGTGGAGCGAGCGATGAGTACAACGACAGCATTTATAGCGATTATTATCGGTTGTGGACTAGTAACTTGGATACCACGGATCATACCGTTTATTTTGGTTAAAAAGATTGAGTTGCCTGAAGTGTTCATGCGATGGTTAAGTTATATTCCGATATGTATATTAACTGCATTAATTGTAGAGCATATATGGATTATAGATGGGAAGGGGTTCGCGGCGATTTCAGTTGATCTCCCCTTCATATATGCTTTAATTCCAACAATAATTGCAGCAATATGGAGTAGAAGCCTGTCGTTAACTGTACTGGTCGGTGTTATTGCGATGGCCTTGATACGTTACTTTACTTAGATGTTTCGCAGCAATAACAACAATTCTCTTCATCAGTAAGGTTTAGTTTATATGTATAACAAAAGGAGCTGCACTAGGTCATTTTACTAATGACTTGGGGCAGCTCCTCTTATTTCATATAACGACTTATACATTTTGTTTGCGTTCAGCGAGCATTTCATAGATCGCATGGGCAACGCCTGACTCTGTATTATGCTTGGTTGTGTATGTTACTTGATTACGAATATGTTCCACAGCATTAGCCATAGCTACGCCTCGTCCTACAGATGTGAGCATCGTAAGATCATTATAGCTATCTCCCATTGCCATAATCTCAGATGCATCAATGCCTTTACTTTGCGCATACTCAAGTAAAGCGTAGCCCTTATGACCATTCAAATTGTTCACTTCCAAATTCTCATGACCGGAGCTTGTAATCGCTAGTCCATCTAATTGACGTAATCTTACATTGGCTTGGGCAAGTCGATCCTCATCTGTCGTTAAGGAAAATATTTTCAAAATAACAATATCATCGTCAGCTAGTATCGGTTCGAATGAATCTACAAATTGACAGTTTTCACTGCGAACCCGTTCTTTGAACATCTTATCCACAATCAGTTCACGCTCTGCTTCAGATAGATCAGGTAATTCACGTAACGCAATATGACGAGATATGGCTCTACAACGCTCTTCACTAAGACTGAATGCACCTTGATTAGTCATAAGCTCAAAATACATATCTTCTTCCAATAATATATTATGGACAATACGTACTTGTTCCTTAGTTAATGGCTGACTAGCTACTAGTTTACCTTCTATATCATGAGTTTCTGCTCCATTTAAGCTAATAACTGGACAAGTAATTCCCGCTTCTTCGAGAATAGGTATTACATTAGTGTAAGGTCTCCCTGTCGCTATAATGAATTCAATACCTTCTTGCTGCGCCTCTAAAATAGCTTGTTTATTGTCCTCGCTGATGCGCCACTGCTGATTCAACAATGTACCATCCATGTCCGATGCTATTAATCTCATAATGCTCCCCCATTCATTGTTGTCATTAATCTAACTCATTGCTTACTTATAGGCCATTATATACGATATTAGCAAGAGATTGGTCATCTCTATGTAAATTAGTATCAGTGAACTACTTCATCACCGTCTTCGTGCAACAAAAAAACCGTTCTATGCAGCTGAATCACAGTGCACAAAACGGTTGATATCTTTCCAAGTTCGCTTCAGATGCGATGTCGAATATACTACAAAGTCAATCATCGTTATCAAAGTCCAATTTTTCAACTTCCACTTTCCATTCAAGGTTGAAAAATTGGGCTTTCAGAATCGAGCAGGTGAAGCGTTACTTGAGAAAGGCGGAAGCGCAAGTGTACATGATTACGTACACGCGAACCGTACTTTCCAAGTTCGCTTCACCTGCGATGTCGAATATACTACAAAGTCAATCATCGTTATCAAAGTCCAATTTTTCAACTTCCACACTTATTGAGCGTAGTCACCAGTATAATTCACTAACGAAGCATCCGATACCCCTTCAAGCTCCGCAATCGTTTGGAGGAATGAAGTGTTATCATCTTTTAACTTTATTTCATAGGTGACTTCCGTGTATCCTTTTCGTACTGTTTTTGATTTCAGTTTACCACTTAATTTTCTCATTTCTGTACGTAATTCGGAAGTTGCTGTGTCAGAATGACGGATAATCAACAGGTATGCTTCCTCGCGAATTTTCTTTTTACTTAACCAATAAATAACAAGACCAATAATTAATGATCCGCCAATCGCTAGCGGATAAATTTTGGCACCTACAGCAATTCCGACAGAGATGGACCAGAACATGTAGACGATATCAAGTGGATCCTTCACCGCAGTACGGAAACGTACAATACTTAGTGCGCCAACCATACCTAATGATAATACGATATTCGTGCTAATCGTCATAATAATGAGTGCAGTAATCATTGTCATAAGTACGAACGATACATTGTAATTGTAGCTATACACGACACCACGAAAAGATTTGCGATATATGGAATAAATGAACATTCCTAATAGAAATGAAAGTAATAATCCTAATATCATATCGAAATAGGATACTGAACGGAAGTTCTCTAGTGTAATTACACTTTGTTTAATAATATCATTGAAATTCATTTTTTTCCTCCGACTCTCATGCGTAATGGAATATACTTATTGCGTATAGTGCTGCAATATTTTTTCTCTACAAAGAACATATTTTGAAATACTAGAACGAACATGACTTGCTGGAGCAATGATTTGTTTCACACGCTCAGGAAGTATTTCATCAAATTTAACCTCCATTATCGTAGATGAAGTAGTAACTACTTCGTCTAAAGCTAACTGCGGATCAAATAAGTCAATCGTGTTCACACCTGCAGCTAATCTTTTATCAAAAGTAATTCTTACATTGCCATATTCATAAATATAAGCTTCCCGCCAATAATCTACGATCGACATTGGTTTATAACCATACGTGTTTATTGCAACATAAAAGTCCATCATAAGTGGTTCATTGGATTGCTTAAGAAACTCATATTCTCCATTCATAATCTGATCATATTCTGCTCTACTAATTTGTTTGGATTCTTTGCAAACATATTCCCCTAATTTCGTTTTTCGCTCTAAAGCGATAAATTGATCCGAATCGTTATAAATACGTATCCGAAACTTTTCCCGCTTAAATATCCCATCATTTTTGCGTTCTAATGACGTATTTTTCGGGTCATCAAAATATAAGCTTCGAATATTATAACCATCATGATCAATAGAGTGTGAATCTAGTGAAAGCGTCGTTGCTAGCTTACTTCTTAGCGAGATATAATCATGCAAATGTAAATAATATTTCTGCTCTGTGCGTAACCTTTTCCCTCTAAATAACAACTAATTCACCTCAAATGCTCTTATACCGTAGAAGAGCTCTTCCTGAGAGTCAATATAGATTTCAAATGAATCTTGTTTGTTGCCATGTTCATCTTCAACGATAACACTCCAGAAATAAGTACCTTTCGCTAAGCCATTCCATTCGTATTGAATTTCTTTAATCCCCGTCTTCTCATGCACTATATTTTCCATATATTTATCTGTCGCTATTGTAAGTGTGTAAAGTAATTTATCATCCTGTAGATCAAATGATACACCCCAATCGAAGTGTAATGTTTGTCCATCCTGAATAACATCATTCATATAAAACGGCTTGGGCTTCTCTAAATCATCTAAGAACCTTTCCATTCCTCTTTCAGGAGTAGCAAGAATGGTAGCTAGTTCATTTTCAAAATTAGAATTTTGCTCCGGCAGGAATTTCATATCAGGCATACGATATAAGAACGGCTCTACAACATCTCGATATTTATCAAGCTGAGTCTGAATCGTATCTTTATTAATATATTGTGATAATTCATCCATTTTATTTTTCAATAAATCAATATTAGCTTCATCTCTGAAGTAGCGATTATGAAGAATTACACCCCAATAATTACTAAGTCCTGATTGGTATGGTCTAATGAAATTAAGATTACGCTGTAACTCCCAGCCTCCATCATAGTCCCACGGTAAGAAGTACCATTTATCAATGTTTAATGGAGAATACAAGAAGAAGTTATTAGCATCCGTATCCATATTGTCCATCATAATATTCATAGCGGTCCAAGTTAGGAAATTATCCAAATCAAAATATTTATCTATCGTTTCCTCAATTGGAATACTATAATTATTTACTGCTTCCAACATTTCAATTAATCTAGAATGGTCTTCTCTACCTTTAATCTCAAAGATCTCTTCAAATTTAGCTACACTGTAGTTTGCATCCGATACTTCTTTAATTTGTTCAGCATAACGATTGAACTCGAAGAACTTAACTTTATATAAGTTACCGTTAGGGTCCAATAGATGAGACTTCAAAAATTGCTTGTTAGGCTGTTCAACATTTGTATACAAACCGTAATCTTCATACGTTGCATTTGTTTGTCCATTGGACAAGTCTTTAACATACACTTGTACGAATTGCGTTCTTAAACTCGTCATATTCGGTATTTTTTCCATCAAGTCAAAAGCTAGCTTATTCCGCAATCTGGATAAATCATCGATATGTTTATTAAGATTAAGTCGCTCTTGGTCCATATACTGACCGGCTTCAGCAAATAATTCAACTTTATATGATTTTTGAACCCGATCCCATGCAGAGTTCCCTCTTACACCAATCGATGCGTTTGCTACAGAAGCACTGTAGCCAAACATACCTGCTTTTGGTCCTAGACCATCACTTAATCCCTCTTGAACAATAACATCTAGCTCTCTACCCGTTGTTTTATCTTGTTGACGATTAAGCGCATACCAATCAAATTCTCCATCACGCTCTCTGTAAGGCAATACCGTAATATATAACGTCTTAAGCGATCCATCGTCATCGCGTTCATAGATTCGTTTGTCTTCAACTAAAGTGGTATCGATGTCTTGAGGTATTGTTGCTAAGTTAGCTGTACTTTGTAGAGGTGTATCCAGCTCATCAACATTCAAAGAGCTACATCCCGTTAATACTACAATGAAAATCATAAGACTAGATAATAGAATCCCTGACTTATGCTTAATGGAACTACTTGATTTCGTTTCAACAGTATTTATAGGCTGCGAACAAAATGTAAAGTAATCAACATTTCGCAATACATGTAATAATCTGGAAATTACAATGATGATGGAAATAAAGGAAGCTATGAAGATCCCGAGGCCGTCATATCCTACACTCATCATGACATACGTACAAACGATATTTAGTGTAAAGAATATAAGTCCCGTCCAAAACACACCCTTTTGATCATCAAAGTACATGAGTACATGAATAAATACGAATAACATAATAAATAAGAAATATGCTAGTGCTAAAATAATAAATAGATCTAATTGCTCCATTGTAAATCCAATAGCCGGCAAAAACTTAATACCTAAACCAATGGATACTACAGTGAACAACAATTGAATTTCCATTAGAAAACTAATCTCTCTCGTTAATGTTTTTTGCATTTGTTTCTTTGCCACTGCAATATCTTGAATAGTACCACCAGATAGTACATTTAAATAGTAGACTTTAAACTTCTCATAGAAAGAAGTCTCAACCGATACGACAAAAGTTACTAGTGTTGGCATAACAGATAAAAATGCATAGAAGACCGGGACATCATAGAACATATATACTCTAAATTGTTCTCCGATTACTGCACCATGATCACTTAGCCAATATACAAAGTTATGCAAATATACTCCTGAATATACGAAACATCCTGCGAAAAATAGTGAGGGATGTTTTTTGAGATAAGTTAAAAATTCAAAGTATGATTTTATATCTGCTTTGGGGAACTTTTGTTGGAAGTGAAGGCCCGATAATATTGCAATGACTAAGAAACCTACATCTAACCCAATTAAAGCACCTACTACTGTAGATATATTAAAGAAGTACATGACTAACCATCCGACAATTAACGCAAGTACCGCACCAATAATAAATCCTCGTGCAATACGAATATAATCTTTTAATGCTGACAAATAGACACCTTGTATCCATATAATAACTAACAGCATAAAGAAGAAATAAGCAGCTACTTTATACGAAAACTCAGCACTTACACCACTTAAAAATGTAGCAGCTACTACGGAACATACTGGGATCATAATCATCAATGAACCATAATAGGATGACATTAATTTTGAATATTGGCGTTGATATAACATATCTGCAATATATCTAGTTAACACCATTGATATCCCTGAAGTAACTACAATGGAAAATATAAAGCAATAAGAAACAGTTGCAATATATAACTCCCATTCTAAATAACTACTCCCGTTATAGGACATCACCCTTTGTAGACCAATAATGAGTAACATACATAATATCATTGGGCCTACTGTAGTGAGTGAGGAATATGCGTACGCCTTAACATTGTTTATTAACCCTTCTTTATGAAAGAGTTTGCGGAGCTCGAACCCGATCCCTGCCATTCAAATCCCCCCCCAAATCGAAGTATAATCTACGATAATTTAAGATTACCTCTTCTTGTCTATAATGCAATTGAACACGTTTGAGTGCATTTTGTCCCATCTCAGTTCTTAATTTCACATTCATACACAATTTAATTGCTGCCTGAGCAAGTAATTCATAGTGCATAACTGGTGTAACAAAGCCCGCTGGACCAATTCCATCATCAAGCCCTTCTAGTAATTCTTTGCAACTACCAACATTAGTTGCTACATAAGGTTTTCCTGCAGCCATACCTTCCAATATAGCTAGTGGCTGTCCTTCACTAATACTAGTCAGCATAAGAACATCCATTTTTCCGATATATTCCTTAACGTTAACTGCCCCTGTAAATTTTATATCCTTAACTTTTAATGCTTTAACTAATTGTAGACATTCCCAGTAGTATTCTTCATCCTCTTCATAGGAACCCATAATGAAAAATACCGCATTAGGTACTTCTTCTTTAATTAATGCAAAACTTTGTATCATCGTCTTAATATCTTTAATTGGTACAACGCGTATAATGGCTCCAATGTATACTTGATTGCTCGGCTTAGTCTGATTTAGTCCCACATAATTTTTAACATCTACACCATTAGGGATAATTTCTATCTTATTTTCATCGCAGCCAAGTTCAATCTCGATCTCTTTATTGCGTCCAAATAAAGTAGTTACCCAATTTGCATTCTCATAGGCACATGTAGAAAGACGATAGAAATATTGAATCCACATATCTTTGAAATACCCTTTAACCCAGTCCGCTTTAATAATTTCCTCTTCACGCTCACGGGAATAGATTCCATGTTCGGTTAAGAGGAATGGCTTATTATTAATATGTTTGGCAACTGCTCCGACAATTCCAGCATACCCTGTTGATACACTATGATATAAATCTGCTTCGGGTAGTTCATCTCGAATGGTCAAGAATAACGGTAAGATCATCGAACGAACAGTCCAAAACATCTCTGTAAACGGTACTAATGGATATCTTTCATGACACAATTTTTCTAATATATCGAAAAAGTCTTTACTTGCCAAAAAATCTGATACTTGATTGAATTGCCGATTTCTTAATAAGGTAAATAAATTATCCCACTCAATATCACCATGATCACCGAGTAGTTTCATGAAGTTTTGTCTTTGCTGATCCGTTAATTTGAATCTTTTTCCCCAATCTCCCTTTTCCGTTAAGTAAGTATCGAGAAATGTTTCTTTTATCTCTACAACGTTGTCTGGGAGTTTGTATTTGAATATCCCTTTTTGACTCGTTTGAGCGGCAATCGAATAAATAACAAATTCGTGTTCTGACATCTGCGTTATGATTTCATGAATCCAGCTTGATACTCCGCCCGTTACATAAGGATATGAACCTTCTGCAATTATACAAATCCTCATAAATACACCTACTTCAATTCAATTGTGAAATGCTCTGAATCAGCCGTAACTAGATACGTATTTTCGTCAATTTTATTGACTTCACATGCTACAAGTTTTCCAATCTTTTTTTCCGTTCTTAGAATGAAATATTGGGTAACCGCTTGATTTGTAATGCTAACTTCAACTTGATTTTCAGAAGTGTTTCTAGTAATTTGACTACTTAATACATATCCCATACTTAATGCCGCTTCACTGGAGGTTTGAGCACGTACCCATGGATACGTTACTTCCATTCTGTGTAACATCGATTCGAAGCCTTCATATAGTTGACTCCAATTTTTATCACCGCTACGATGGGTATCAAAAATATCATCCGGATGAATGAAGTGAGAAATGATTCCTAAAGATGTCATTACATTTGCTTCAAGCCATTTTGTATCTGCCGCATCAGCATAACCAGATGTAACCCGAGGCATTTCTATTATCCCATCACTAGCAATTTCATATTCTTGCACATAAGCATAATCTAATGGGTCTTCTTCATATAGACTGGAAATCACTCGGAAGTCTGGCCACTTTTCAACTAATGCCTTCCTACCTTCTTCACTAATGATATTAGAAGGTGGTACATAACTAACCGGTGAGTAGTTTGGAAATGCTTGCGCCATATACTCCACTATTTCTTCAACGGAAGCTTCAACATCATCAATCGATTCCCATTTTTCATACTCATAAAAATCAGCTATATCTTTACGAAATTGTAATGGTTGATGATTATAACCATGTATCCCAATTTCTCCACCACTCTTCAATACTTCCCTACCATAAACAATAAGATTAGTAAAATCATCTTTATGCATAGAGCCGAATGGATACGTAACGTCATCGTTGTAATCTTGAATGGCTACGGCAGTGTATTTGAGATCATACTTTCTCGCAGCTTTTATCATATCTGGCCACCAAATATCCTTAAAGAATGCAGCGATGTTTTTGCGATATTCAGCGTATAGTTGTGTGTTTATCTCTTGACTCATAGGTGCAGGATAATCATCGATATAAAATATTTTCGAATTAAACACAGGATAAATATAATTCGGGATCATTAAACTAATACAACCAACAACTAATCCACGATTAGCTTTCATACCCAAGTTATTTCCGTTATAGACCATGAACGATCCTTCACCATAGTCCACTTCCCATATTAAAGGCGTCTGATCTTTTCCTGTAGCTAATAAAGTACTAGCAGAATCCAATTCCAAAGATAAGGAATCATTGTAAAAATAGTCATCTTCAAATACTACATCCTTCTGTCCAATTAATAGATTGGACGTAAATCGAACATCAGTATTTCCAATAACGAACCAATAATTATTAATTCCAAGCTTACGATATATTTGTGTTAGTACATTACCAGGATGATCCATTCTTGCAAGGAAGAAATGTCCACCGTTATCAACATAATGTTCAATATCTTCAATGTAATCTTCCATTTTCTCCAATGAAGAGATCATTATAACTGCTGAACATGAAGACATTGTGATCGTTTCTTTGCTCACATCTTGAATCGTATATGGTTGTTTAATATAACGGTACACTTCTGCAAAGTTTTCTTCCATTTCATTACTCAATGAATCTTCTGAATCAGTAACCATGCAATGATTGTCTGATGATGCTGAAACCGTCTCAGTACTTTGAGCTTGGTTCATCATTTCAATCCATTCTGTTCTTTCAACAAATTTATTATTTGTTGTAAATTTCAGAATCAAACTTGATCGAGCAATCTGCGACACTATTGCAAATAATAGAATACAGATCAGAATAATGTAGACGTTACGCCGAAACTTAATAGACTTATCCATATTATGCCCCTTCAGACCAGAACCTTACCGTTGTTAATGCTTGATTCGACAACCTCACTGGTGAATTTTTCAACTTATCTAACGTAAAATGCAGCTTTTGTTTGGATCTCGTAACAAAGTACACTTTCAGTAATGCCAAATACGCATCTTCATTGTGAGGGGAATTTTCGATGAATAGTTGTGCGGATTTTTCAGCATCACCATATAGTTCTAACTTAATTTCCATATTAACTTTAGCGATGTAAGCCCACTCTGTTTCTTCAGCTAAAACAATTAGACGATTCAAAACAGATAAGTACGTAAATTGGTATTTCCGAAGTGTTCTATGATCTAAGAAGCCACTATTCATAAATTCACGCAAGACTTCAGCATATGCAATGACAACATCTAAATTGGATTGTTCGTTCTCATATTTAACCGTCAGCTCTTGCATAGATATTTGTAGTTTACGCTTTAACTCCATAATTGCACTAACTGCATAATGTGATGTTTCCGTATCTTCATTACTTACAGCTCGTTGCAAAATTTCGATATAATTAATCGTATCTTGCTTCAGGACATCAATCATAACTTGTCTTCGTTCTTGATGTTCACTTACAACAAGTGCATCCTCAATTGGAATAACATTAAGTTCTTTGTTCTTTTCAATTTCGTTATATATGCCTATTCTTCTAACTTTATGCTCTTCTTGTTGACGTTCGATATATTCAGTAAATTCTTTACTTGAATCTTCCAATCGAATGCGCGACCACACCATCGGCAAAATCCATCCAACTACGGGTAAAAAGGTCACAACAATGATTTTCATTGCGATATTACGTTTGTTTTTCCAGTTTAAAATAACAATTACGATCCAAGAAACAATTAGATAAATTCCATACCATTGCAAGTACATTATGTTCACTCCTCACTGACTGCTGCGAACGTAATCGATGAATGAGATAAACGTTGAAGAACAATTTCTGCATCAAGTTCACTCGTATTGGATAATAGCACCATTAATTGTTGTTGCTCATTCATGCCAATATAATCAGTTTCACGTAATAAAGGAGCTATATAATGAGAAGCCTCTTCCATCGATAATCCTTGTAGTTGACTTCTTAATAATAAATAAGGTACGTGATTCTGTTGTTTTGACAAAGATTTCGATTCCAAAATCTCTCCAAATACATCACTTCGAAGAATATTTGTACCCGAAATATAACGTGTGCCTTCAGTTGCATCGATGAAAGTAAAAGCTTTACTTAATGCAGAAGAAATTAAATTCACCGTAATTTGGAATAAGTTCTGATGGTATAGTGAGAAACTTTCGAAAGACATGTCATCAATAGTAATAATTGCCGAGATGCGATCTTTATGGAAAATAGGAGCCATCATTAGTGGTGCTTCCTCGGTTAAATTTTTATTAATGTACATTTGTCCATTTGATAGTAGCTCAGATAAATGCGGATAATCTTGTACTCTTAATGATTTCGCTACTTCCGTATTGTTATAACCTGAATTCGCAAGTAAGCGTAAATAGCTTTGATGTTTATTGACAGTATAGATGTTAACTTTATTTACTTTCATAATCGATTTCACTACGTTAACGGCTGCATTAAACACTAACTCAGGCTCTAAACTTTCAAGTTCTTTGGTAGCATTATAAATCTTCCCATAGCTATCACCAGAATTTAAAATTCGTAGCTGTAACTCATCCTTTACTTCACGAACCTCAGTATATACATGCTCAAGAAATTCATAACGTTCATTAACTTCTGAAATTTTTTGTTCTTGCTGCGAAATGCGTGCATTTTTTCTTTCAATGGAATAACCTACTACTAAACCGATAAATATATAAATGGCTATTTGGAAGAAAAAGTCCGTATCGTATGTAAGTGATATCATATCTCTACCATCATTTAATTTCTCATATGTAAATAATCCAATGGATAGTACGACGGATAGTACAGCCTGTCTATTACCATAGAGGATACCTATTATAGTTATGTAAAATATACTTACATCAACTACACCATAAGCACTATGTACATAATTAAGAGTAATCCAAGCTGTAAGGACAAACGCTAGAAGATTTTCTGCATACGGGAGTATTGTTTTCTTGAATGAGCTCAAGTCTATTCTTGGAGGTTTTTTTTCAACTACTGTGGCTGCTACTTGTTCCTCAGAGTGCTTTTTCAAAAAGAAAATTGCTGTTCGTTCAAGACCTTCTTGTATCGAATATAGTGGCGACCAATCTAGATCTTTCATAATTCTAGTATTATCTAGAACGGAATGATCAATGTCTCCCTCACGCTTATTAACATATTCAATCTTCTCAATTGGTTTGATCGTGATAAGAGATTCAATAATATCGGTTAGAGAAGTTTGTATATTCGTCGATAGATTGTATACCCCTTTAGCTGAGCTATTTACACTACGATATATCGCATCAACTACGTCCTCGACATAAATGAAATCTCTCGTCTGTGTTCCATCACCATGAACAATTATGGATTTATCTTGAGTAAGTCGATCCATAAATATCGATATAACTCCGCCTTCGCCCTCACTATTCTGCCTTGGACCATATACATTTGAAAATCTAAATCCAATGGTAGATAATCCGTATAATTCATTCCATTTATTACTGTACATCTCATTTGTAAGTTTACTAATTCCATATGGCGAAATTGGACTGCAGATAGAATCTTCAGATAAAGGCAATTGATCCTGTGGTCCATAAACAGCCGCAGAAGAAGCATAAATGAATGATTTAACATTATATTTGCTAGATAGATCTAACATATTCACAAACCCAAGTACATTGGTTTCTGTATCTAGCTTAGGATCAACTAATGATTTCTTAACACTTACTTGTGCTGCCAAATGTACGACAACATCAAAACGATTAGCTTTAAAAACTTCCTCGCACTTTGCATCATCAACCGAAAGTATGTAACTTTTATGCTTGAATTGAATATTTTCTTTGCGTCCAGACACTAGATTATCAATAATAAAAACTTCGTAACCTTCCTTAAAGAAACGATCGGCAGCATGAGAACCAATGAAGCCGTATCCCCCTGTAATTAACACTTTCACACAAATCACCACTTTCCTAAAAATATCCGGTTTAAACTCATTAATAACATTAACTTTTTAAACACATGCAAATAATCCAAACTATAATTTTGATAATATATTCATATTATGGATATTTTTAATAATCAACTCCCAAAAAACCCCTAGAGCCAAGCACCGACCCATCTCGGCTGAACTTGCTCTAGGAAGTGTTTATTTATTCTATTGCAAAGTATAGCTAATCATGTCTCCGCTTGAAGGAAGTTTTTGCGAATTTTTATCATCAAGCATAGCTCCAAAATGAATCATATCTGATTTACTTAGGTTGAGAGTGTCTAACGGAATAGCGATTTCAATTATTTTTGCGGAAGTATAGTACCTATTACTCGTTATCAAATTTTCACTTATTGTAAACGACCAGGACTTCCCATCCCCGCTATAACTATACAATCTACCATCTTCGAGCAAGTAATCTACTCCAGATGAGCTCCATTTTGAAATCTTATAACCAGTGTTACTATCATTATCAGAATTAAAGTAAATTTGATCCTTACCACCTAACTTACTTCCCTCCAACAAGATATACAAGTTAGCATCATCATTGGTTACTTTCACACTCTTTATATTATTACTACTTGTAGCAATCGGTCCGATATCTGACCAATCCTTAACTTTACCATCCACAGTTATTTTATCTACTGTTGGTGTTGGCTCTGGTGTTGGCTCTGGTGTTGGCTCTGGTGTTGGCTCTGGTGTTTCTGCCACAGTAGTTACTGTAGCCATTGACCCGCCTGATGGCAGTTGATTACTCGAGGAATCCTTCCAAATATACCCAATTTTGATACTGCTACTATCTTTTGCATTAAGCAATTCTAAAGGAATCGCTAATTCAACTACTGATGAGTAAATCGCTACATTAGTTTTCTTGTAGGCAGTAACTCTACTCCAATCCCAGTTTTTACCTTTTCCTGTATATTGATACAGCGCTCCATTCTCTAGCAAATACGATGCAAACTGATTAGACCAGTGAGTAGATGCAAATGAAGTAGCATCACCCGAACCCGTATCGATATACAATTGACCTTTCTCAGTTAATAAATTTCCTGTTATTAATACATATAATGTGTCATTTGCAATAATCCCTTGCAATGTTTTCACATTAGATGCACTATTTGCTAATTCTGAGTAAGAAGTCCAGTCATCAGTTAATCCATCAATTGTAATATTAATACCAGATTCATCGGGAGCAGATGGATTCGGTGTTATCACTGGAACTTCTGGTGTTGGCGTTAACTCCGGAACATCAGGTGGAATATTCTCTACTAGTTCATTCTGTTCGAATGCACCTAAATCAATATTTACTCCGACTATTCGCTGTTGCGATCTAATGTCGAGATTTCCACCTGAACCGTATACTATTGTGCCCGCATCAATTGCTAGAGAGTTTTCTTGTAATGAAAGTTCACCTGATTGGGCATCTGTGAATAATGGATCAGCAAATATGGAATGCGCATCTCTTTTTGTCGCAGCTACATACTGTTCGAATGAGTTATATTTGGTTCCACTCACTCTCCAATGATTAGATATTGATCCTGACACATAGTACATATTAAAATCTATAAAATTCCCGTTATTTCCTGTTCGATTATCATAGAAAAATGGCGTCATTGAGTCTGCATAAAATATGTTATTATGATAAGAATTATTTGTCACTTGATTTTGGAATGTAATTTCTCCATCACCAGTTTTAAGAGTATTATTGAAATAGAATGTATTGTTCATAATAATATTATTAGATGCAGAGCCGTTTTTTGTAGACGATCCGCCCATAATAAGTCCTGATTGATGATTATTGTAAATGTAATTATTCCTTACGACGATGTTACTCGTCGTTTTATTGAATTTCTCGCTCGCAATCTCTATACCATAATTATTATTGTATACTTCGTTACGTTCGATGATTGTATTTGTCCCGCCATCAACATAAATTGCTGCTGCAGCGCGGACCCCTCGATAGGCCGGGTTAGTAATTGTATCGACACTATGCACGATATTGTCGCTTACTACCCCATTTCTTGCTTGGTCAATACATGGACTTGAACAAGTACCATAATGACCCGCTACATCAATCCCAATATTGTTCACGTTGTATATAAGATTGTTCGAAATCGTAAATCCATCTACATTACCAACAACAGTTACTGTTTCACTTGATCCAAGTATTAAGTCATGAATTTTATTACCTGAAATTGTAATGTCCTTTATTGCTTGAGCTCCATTACCATATACGATAATACCGTTTGCATTGCCTTTTACATTATAATTTGCAATATCGTGCAAATGGTTATTCATAATATAAAGATTGGATCCACTCTTTGTTACTTTTATACCAGCCAAATACTTCGAAGAACTATCGGATACTAGTCCAGTTAGCTCAAAACCATCGAACACAACATAATGTGAATTGGTGAACTGAACAATATGTGAAATATCTGGTACGTTAGATACATCAATAACCGGTAGTTCCCCAGGATAAGCCTGGAACGTAATATGTCCTGCACTTGCTGAACCAGAGCTAGTAATTGTAATAGCTTCTTCATATATGCCATCACGTACTAGTACAGTTTCCCCTGCTTTCATCGTATCTGCTGCATACTGAATGGTACGCCATGGTGTGTCGACAGACCCATCATTATCATTCGAACCGCTTGTTGAGACATAAAATACTTTACCAGGGAAATGATCCGTTGAGCTGGCGCCTATAGGTAGGTACGTAAATAAAATCATAACACTTAGAAATGAAAGAAAACTGAATTTCACTCTTTTTATGATCCTCACATGCTTTTCCTGTGTATTCATAGCAAAGAACAGCCCCCTCCGTATTAAATTTGGCCCCGTATAACAATCGCTACAGCCATTGTCTACAAGAGTTTTCATTCCATATTTTGAGTTTAACATTAAGAATATGGTATGAAAATGGACAAACGTATAACGAAGGGAATTTAATTCTCTAGCCTTATTTGCTATATTTTACCACATGATTATTCAGTATAGATAGTCATTTGTTAATTAACTGCGACTTTTTACACTCTTATTGTTAATAATATGTAACGATTTTGCATATACTATCGTCGACTTCAGGACAATTTCACTTGAACAATGACCTTCTCATCACTTAGGATGTGCCAAAAGTCATCTCCTTTCCTAATATGAAGCGATTATTCAATTCTTGATGAATTTGGAGCAGTTCCGTGAATTACAAGTAATAACGAGAAATATTGTGTAAGTATAGAGACGATTTCATAATATTAGGCTATAATATAAATAACAACTTAAGCCCTTTTAGATTTCGATTCTATTTTCACTCATTTTTCGTTATAGGCAATTGCAATTTAGCATTTGCTAATTTCGTGTGAGCAAAGTTAGAATCTGTTAGATTGCTTATAAATAGCAGTCATGTCACATACTTTCGAGTTAGGTGAAATTTATCACAATATTTTCATCCAAGCACGTAGTATAATTAAAACAAGAAATCTGGAATCGCTTCATGCCGATCATTAATCGGTCAAAAGTAGTTCTATTCAAAGGAGACCTGGATATGTCAGAAACAAACACACAAGCGCAATCTGAAGCGGTAACTCCGAGTCAACAGCAGCAAGCTCTACTTGAGCAATTGTTGCAGCCGGAAGTACAAGCATCACTTTCTACTTTAGTAGAACAATTGCCAAAGTTAACCGAATTAGTAAGTTGCTTAACAAAGTCTTACGATGTCACGAAAACTTTAGCTACAGATGAAGTTTTCAAAAATGACATCATAAGCGCGACTACAGAAATTGTTGGTCCAGTTATTGAAGGCGCAAGATCAATGGCAATCAATGCGATTGAAGCTAAAGATCGTGCTGCAACAAGTCAAGAAGTTATCGGTATTTTCGGACTTATGAAAATGCTTAAAGACCCTCAAGCACAAAAAATGTTCCGTTTTATTAATGCATACCTTGAAGTCAGTAACGAACGTTCCAAATAAAAATAATCGAATCAATCTAAAGTAATGGACGGAGGACTAGCTATGTCTAAACACATTGTCATTTTGGGTGCAGGTTACGGTGGCGTACTTACAGCTCAAACTGTTCGCAAATACATGGACAAAAGTCAAGCAAAAGTAACGGTAATCAACCAATTCGCAACACATCAAATTATTACGGAACTACATCGCCTAGCTGGTGGTACTTTAAATGAAGAGGCTATTGCTATTCCTTTAAAGAAAATTTTCGAAGGTCTTGACGTTAACTTGAAAATTTCTAAAGTTGAATCTTTCTCTGTTGAAAACAAAGAAATTAAACTTGCTGATGGCACTACTCTTTCTTACGATGCTCTAGTAGTAAGTCTTGGTAGCCAAACAGGTTACTTCGGTATCCCTGGTCTTGAAGAAAACAGTATGGTTCTGAAATCAGTTAATGACGCTAACCAAATTTACAAACATATCGAAGACCGTATTAAAGCTTATGCTAAAACTAAAAACGAAGCTGATGCTACAATCGTTATTGGCGGTGGCGGTCTTACAGGTGTTGAGCTTGTTGGTGAAATTGCGGATAACTTCCCTAAAATCGCGAAACAATATGGCTTAAGCGCTAAAGATCTTAAAATTAAGTTGATCGAAGCAGGACCGAAAATTCTTCCTGTTCTTCCAGATCATTTGATTGAGCGTGCGACAGAAAGCTTAGCCGCTCGTGGTGTAGAGTTCATCACTGGCGTTCCTGTTACTGGCGTTGTTGGTAACAAAATCGAGCTTAAAACTGGCGAAACCATTGAAGCTAATACATTCGTATGGACTGGTGGCGTAGCTGCTCTTCCAGTAGTAGCTGATTCTGGTCTTGAATGTGACCGCGGTAAAGCTGCTGTTAACGAATTCCTACAATCCAAATCACATGCTGATGTATTCGTAGTTGGTGACTCTGCGCTTGCTTTCCCTGCTGACGGCGGACGCCCTCATGCTCCAACTGCACAAAATGCTTGGCAAATGGGTGAGTTGGTAGGCTTCAATCTATATGCTTACTTCAATGGTAAAGCTATGGATGAATTCCACCCAGTTAACTCTGGTACTCTTGCATCACTTGGTCGTAAAGATGCAGTTGCAACTGTAGGAGCTAGTAACACTGCACTTAAAGGTATTTCTGCAACATTGATGAAAGAAGCAAGTAACATTCGTTACCTGTCTCACATCCACTCTCTACGTACAGCAGTTCATACTAAGCTGTAGTAGTTATATACTGCAATGAAGGCTGCCTTAATCATCATGAAGCCATTAAACACCGTGAGCTTCAATTTGTGAAATACAGTCAAACAGATAAAGGCGAATTCTCAGTCTATGGTGATTGAGAATTCGCCTTTATTTTATGGACTTTTTCGTCGCATGGACTCCGTGTTTACTGTCTATAGAGTAGTTTGGGTGCTTTTTCGTCGCATGGACTCCGTTTTTACTGTCTATGGAGCGGTTTGGTTAATTTTTCGTCGCATGGACTCCATTTTTACTGTCTATGGAGCGGTTTGGGTGCTTTTTCGTCGCATGGACTCCGTTTTTACTGTCTATGGAGCGGTTTGGGTGCTTTTTCGTCGCATGGACTCCGTTTTTACTGTCTAGGGAGCGGTTTGGGTGCTTTTTCGTCGCATGGACTCCATTTTTACTGTCTATGGAGCGGTTTAGGTGCTTTTTTGTCGCATGGACTCCGTTTTTACTGTCTAGGGAGCGGTTTGGGTGCTTTTTCGTCGCATGGACTCCATTTTTACTGTCTATGGAGCGGTTTGGGTGCTTTTTCGTCGCATGGACTCCGTTTTTACTGTCTATGGAGCGGTTTGGGTGCTTTTTCGTCGCATGGACTCCGTTTTTACTGTCTAGGGAGCGGTTTGGGTGCTTTTTCGTCGCATGGACTCCATTTTTACTGTCTAGGGAGCGGTTTGGGTATTTTTTCGCCCCCTCATCTCATTTGAGTGTTGAACATTGAGCCTACATACTCGTATTTATTTATTCTTTTCGTTCTGCCTGATACAACGGCATGGAAATGTCCCTTTTCACTCAGTTGACTTAAGTACTTAATAGCTGTCTTTTCATTGATCTCCAAATGCTTCACTACATCCACTGGTCTTATTACCTTTCCATTTACTAATGCGAGTCGTATTATTTCATTCTCCACCCTATTAACACCCATAGCAAATCCAAGTTCCCTCTTCCCAAAATAAGGCAACACGATCATCTTCACAAAGCTTTTAACTAATTCAGCATTACTTTCAAGCTCGTCCACTGCTATCGATATCACTTTCACGCCTACCGCCTGTAGAAACAATTCGCGATTTAACTCCCTTCTATACTTTGTACGATCTGCTTGTTCAACATGTGGACCATAGCCTTTAATTTCAAAAGCAATACGAGCATCTCCCATGCATAACATCAAATCCACAAAAAACTTCATTCCTCTCCAGTCTGCAATTTCATATTCAGGATGTAGATCCTTGAAGTTGCCTACTAGCGGCCACCACACTCTTTCAAGAAATAATATTTCTCCATAGCTATGACCTCGTTGCAAACGATCCTTTCGTTCTCCTGTTCGTTGCTTCAAGTGAACCTTCAGCCACTCCTCGTGCACTTCAGCAAAACCCATACCTTCATCTCCCCTAATTTAAAATAAAAAGGCCCATTCCCCTGGTATTAGGAAAATGGGACATGCTTTGCCGCAATTCAATTGAGATTTATGTAGTTAATTACATTTTAGAATAAACATTCATATTACTCAAGATGCAATTACATCTTAGCGATAAAACATAAACAACTACATAACAGTTTTGAAATCGAAGGGTCTAAATACAATTAATTAAATATAACCTAATAATACTTAAGCTAAAAGAGAATACTTCTCATCTTATTCACAAATTAACACTACATATTTTGCTATACTGTATAAGTAGCAATTACGTAATACAATATTAAGGAGTTTGAATTAGCATGATCGTAAATCAACAACAAGTAGCAACAGGCATGAGTTCCGCATTATTGGCGTGTACAGGCGGAGCAATATTAACGATTCACAGCGCTAACCATCTAGGCCTCAATGGAAGAGAACTACTTTCTTGGTTATTCGTCTCTTACGCTGTAGCAGGATTATTCAACTTAATTCTTGCTTTGCGATACAAATTACCGATTGCTGGAGCACATTCCATTACCACTGTCGCATTTTTAAGTACCGTTTCTATACAATTAACATTACCCCAGCTTACGGCAAGTTTCTTAATGTCGGGGCTCATTATTGCAGTGCTTGGATTCACTGGTATATTCAATGTTCTATTCAAACATATTCCACGATCAATTATTGATGCTATGCTTGCAGGTATCATTATGCAATATATATTAGAACTCATCCCTTCATTCAAAGCAAACCCACTTGTCGGTTTACTTGCCTTGATCGGATATTTTGTTGCACCTAGAATTTTCAAAGCTGTTCCACCTATTATTGGTGTCATTGTATTTGGTCTAATCGGATTATTATTCACTTATACATTTCCACAAGTAACACCAATTGCATACGAATTCCCTATATGGATAACACCTGAATTTACATGGCAGGGATTAATTTCGATAGCCATTCCAATTGCTGTGCTAATATTAAGCAATGATCTAGCGGTATCGATAGCTTCCTTAACCAAACAAGGCTATAATCCACCGATCAATCGAATAATTTCTTATTCAGGCATCGCTTCTGCATTAGGCAGCTTCTTCTTAAATCATTCTATCAATACTGGTGGCATGATGACAACGATCTGCAGTAGTGATGAAAGTGGCGAGCATAAGCAACGTTATCGTGCAGCTGTTGTTTCCAGTGTACTTTGCATTATTTTCGGTATTTTTGCTTGGAAGCTAGTCCCATACATTACATCACTTCCGCAATACTTTATTGCAACGATTATTGGATTTTCATTGTTAGGTGTCTTTCTTAATAGTATGAGTTCATCATTTGCCGATACAAAAAATAGCTTTCCCGTCGTATTTGCCTTTATTATTTCTGCAGCTAACATATCTTTTTTTGGTATTTCTGCTGCATTGTGGTCACTAATTGTAGGTACCGTATTAAGTGTAGCATTGCGTCAACGAAAATCTAACCAACCTAATGAGCAGTAATTGAGAAGTACATGAGAAGTACTTAAGCAACAGCTAATCAATATCTAAGCAGTATCTAAGCAGTAAATAAGTAGTAGTTAATAAGTAATTCATGAACTGGAGATGAGAACATATCTATGCTTAATCAATTAGTTGAACAAATAAGAAAAGCTAACTTTATTACTGTGCTATCGGGTGCCGGCATTAGCACTGCGAGTGGAATTCCAGACTTTCGTTCACCGAATGGCATCTATTCACAAGTTAATAATGTTGAATATTTACTATCTGAAGGATATTACGCAACTCACCCCAAAGACTTTTGGACAAACTTTAAAAGTATTTTTCTAATGGAGCGGATGCAGCAATACGAGCCTAATATCACACATACGATGCTGGCAGAACTCGAAGCTCTCGGGAAAAAGGTTACGATTGTTACGCAAAATGTAGATGGATTACATCGTAAAGCTGGGAGTCGTCATATTCTCGAAGCTCATGGCTCCATCGATCATGCTCATTGTCCAAAATGTAAACGAAGCTATGAGCTGAGTTATGTTATGGCTGAGAAGATTCCACGTTGCGAGCATGATAATTTCATATTAAAGCCTGATGTTGTCCTATTTGGCGGTATCGTGCGTCATCTTCCTGAAGCTTATGAAGCAAGTGAGCAATGCGATCTATTTCTTACGCTTGGGTCGTCGCTGCAAGTATTTCCGGTAAAGGAATTGCCGTTCTACGCCAGTCGGGCTAGCCAGCCTAAGCTAGCTATTATTAACTACGAAGCTACTGAGCTAGATTACTTGTTCGATATCGTTATTCATGACGATCTTGTCGCAAGCTTTCAATATATTAAACAGCACTTGTAGCTTATAGATAGTTCAAATAAAAGCGAAAATAAGCGTAATATATTCTATTGTATGAACAGAATATATCACGCTTATTAATTTTAATATAGCAATTGATATGAAAAGATTATGGAGTTAGCTCAGCTACGATTGAGTTATCGTGCTTCATATTGGAAATATTCGAACTTAGCTGGGGCTGCTGTAGCTTGCTTTGTTCCGTTAGCAAACATCCCTATACATACACCAGTAAATGAACCGTCTGAATCTGGTGAAATATGACTAGCATCCGCACTAGCAATCGAATGCCATTGCTTACGATCCAGTGAATATTGCAGCTCATATTGCTTTTCGGTAGAGTTAATAGCTAACCATACGCCTGTTTGCTTCGTAACAGCGAGGAAGCTAGCTTCCTCCTGCTTATTCTTCATCGTAATCGCAGCAATTCCGAATTGTCCGTCCTGCTGACTTACGCCTATAGCATAAAACGTATTGTCACTTAGTCGTGCGGCAATACCTGCATGCTCCCCATCAACTACAGGAGCAAACTCCATATACGTTTCAATGCGCATCGCATGATGAAGCTGACGACGGCATACGTATAAATTATTTTGGCCATCCTTCAAGCTATATTCATTACCGACTAATGTTAGCCATCCATCGTTGCTACACAATGAAACCGCTGATTCAGAAGGCAGCACACGAGTATAGATCCACTCCATATGGAGTGGTTGCTGTGCCGAGAATGTCGTTACATTTTTTTCTGGTGCGACTTGCATAACTACATCCTCACGAGGTTGTAGTGTCGGAACGGTAACCGATATTGCTAGTTCTACATGACCTTCATTATTATCAATCATCGGCCAGCCATCTACCCAAGTCACCGGTGCAAGATATGTTTCACGCCCTAGTACACTGCCACGATCATTACGCAAACGAACCGCTAGAAATAGCGCCCACCAGTTGCCGTCAATATCATCGATTAGCTCCGCATGACCCGTATACTGAATAGGATGATCTTCGATCGCGTTATGCGTCAGTATCGGATACTCCAACATTTCAAAGGGACCATACGGATGATTGCTACGTCCAATAATTTCGCGATGCATCGGACCAGTACCACCTGAAGCCGTCATCATATAGTAAATGCCGTTAATTTTATATAAATGTGGACCTTCAACCCACGGACCTTCATCGCCCTCGAATACAACAACTGGCTCCGATAATGCCTCACCTGTAGCGACATTTATCTCATATTGAATAATATGAGAGGTTTCGCCAAAACCAGCTTGAATAGAAACATACACTTTACCATCATCATCGAAGAACAACGATGGATCAATATTTCCATAAGGAATCTTAATCGGATCACTCCAAGGACCTGCTGGATCAGCCGCTGTAACATAGAAATTGCCGATGCCGTATACATCCGTTGTAATCATATAAAACAAGCCATCATCATAACGAAGTACAGGAGCGTATATTCCTTCTGAGCTATTACGAGTAAGCAAATTGACTTGACTCTCCCTCGTCAATACATGCCCGATTTGCTTCCAGTTGACAAGATCTTTACTATGAAAGATCGGCACACCAGGGAAGTATTCGAATGTACTAGTTACCATATAATAATCTTCACCAACGCGAATCGCACTTGGGTCAGGATAAAACCCTGGAAGAATTGGGTTTGTATATTCAATTGTTCTTGTCAGCTCATGATCGACCAAGCGCCAGAAAGAATCCTTTGGCTCATGCTGTTCATCAAATACAAATGGCCAGTTTTTACGACCTTTGACTGGGAAATCATCAAGCCAAGTGTAGTCCTCGGCTGCACCCCAGAATGTTACAGCTGTAATAACATCTTTATATTCACGGAATAAATCAAAAATTTCTTTATAGCGCTCTGCTTGCTTCGCTAGTATTTCTGCTGTTGGTGCTGTAAGATCCGTCCGACGATCTTCATAATCAAAAACAGAAATATCTAACTCAGTAAATTGCAATTGCAGTCCTAATGCTGCATACTTCTCAATCGCTTCGCGAATGTCTGCAATACTTGGCCCTGAAAGATTCCAATGCCCTTGCAAGCCAATACCATGAATAGGTACCCCACGATCTTGTAGTGACTTCACAAGCTTAATAATTTTATCGCGTTTCTCTGGATTGCATTCATTGTAGTCATTGTAGAATAACAGCGCATCCGGATCAGCCTCATGTGCATAACGGAAGGCATGCTCGATGAAATCTTCACCGATAATTTGTAGCCAACGCGAATCACGCAGCCATATGTCACTCTTATCCTCAATGACCTCGTTCACAACATCCCAAGCATAGATGCTTCCTTTATATCTGCCAACAACGGTATCGATATGAGCTTTCATACGAGATAGCAATAATTCACGAGATGCTGGTTCGCCATTTTCACCCTCAAATATCCAATCCGTCGTCTGATTATGCCATACTAAAGTGTGACCTCTCATCTTCATGCCATGCTGCTTCGCAAAAGCTAGTAATTCATCTCCCGCTTCAAATGTATAGCGGTTCTCTTCAGGCTGAACATTAACAAATTTCATATCATTTTCTGCCGTAATGCTATTAAAATGTGTAGCTAGTAGTTTTTCTGAACCTTTAATAGTCTCAAGGTTCACTGCTGCACCAATATCAAAATAGGACTTATAAACTTCCCATAATTTCGGAATACTGCTCATCCAATTTCCCCTCCAACTATTCATGTCTCTTCGCTCTTTTCATAAGGTGGAATAGTGCGAAAAGCCATGCGCTATGTTCTCGATTGCTTCCATTACTATCTGAAAGTCCACTTTTTCAACTTACACTATTAGTAAATCGTTCTGCCCGCTGCATCTTCAATGCCTGATTTTCGATAGAAATACGTATTGACAATATCACGCCATTGCTCAGCATTTTCTAGCTGCACTTCAAGTCTACCTAATATATGAGCATGACGCTCACTATCCACAACTTCATTAAGCTCATTCCACTGACTAATCCAGTACTCGGCACGCTCTACTCCTGTGAAATGCGTATCATAGATATGCTGAATAACTGTTTTCCCTGAATGAAGCACATGCGTATACGGAACATGATGGAAGAACAATAGTAGTTCATCTGGGCATGTATTTACATCTTCAAATATTTGTGCATTTGCTTGTTCGTATTGCCCAATATAACCTGTTCCATCAGCAACGGTACGATTAACACCGATTCCTTTTTGATCGGCAAAGTGGTACGTACCCCATTTTGAATATTCATATCCATCAATATCTGGACCATAGTGATAATGAGGTGTGACCATCCAGCCTACTCCTAGAGGAGAAGTATAGCTTTCATAGATCGACCAAGATTCCATTAGGAAAGTATTGATCATTTGTTGTACTTGACGATTCGTACCGAATGTCAACGCTGTCCATTCCCCAGCAATTTGTTCACTAGATTGTTCTGGATTCCATAATAGACGACCATAGCCATATAAATTCGCCTGTGACAGATGATGTCCTGTCCAGTTGTCATCATCACCAATACTCGTTACTGCAGCGATACCGCTATGTGAGTAAGGATGGACATTACCCGCTGCGATTTCTTGAACGGTACTGCCTTCGCCTTTATGATGTGTATCAAACTGTAGTACCTCTTTCCACTGCGGGATTAGGTAGCATACATGACGTTGTTGACCTGTATATTCTTGAGTGATCTGGAATTCCATCACTTGGTTTGTTTGTTCCATTGCACCGAATAATGGTGAAACTGGTTCACGAACTTGGAAATCCATCGGACCATTTTTAATTTGCAATATAACATTATCTAAGAAGCGACCATCTAATGGTTTGAAATGATCATATGCTGCTCGCGCACGATCAGTAGAACGATCTCTCCAATCTTGATGACAATCATAGACAAAACATCTCCATAGTACTAAACCACCGAATGGTTGTAATGCTTCCGCAAGCATATTAGCTCCATCTGCATGATCTCTACCATAAGTAAATGGACCAGGACGATTCTCTGAATCTGCTTTTACAAGGAAACCACCAAAGTCTGGAATTGCAGCATATACTTCAGCGGCTTTACGTTTCCACCACTCTTGCACACGTTCATCTAATGGATCAGCAGAATCTACTTCTCCAAGCTCTATTGTAGCTGCATAGTTCACACTAAGGAATAATGTAATGCCATATGAACGGAAAATCGCTGCAAATTGAGCAACCTTCGGTAGTAGTTTTTGTGTAATAAGAAATGTTTCATGATGATGAACATTAACGTTGTTAATCGTAATATTATTAATTCCGATCGAAGCCATTAATCTTGCATAATCTCGTACACGTGGTGAATCTACTAATAGCTCATTGTTATGATAGAAAATAGACTGACCTGAATAACCACGCTCGATGCTACCATCCATATTATCCCAATGATTAATCATTCGTAGTTTATACTTAGGAGCTTCTTGAATGTTCAATACTTCTAGGCTTTCGCCCTGCTGCATGAGACGTAACAGATGGAACACACCATATAATATTGCTTTTTCTGTGGCACCAGCTACGACAATGTATGAAGACTTTTTACTCGTAATTGTTTTAATAATATAACCTTCATCACTACTTAACGCTGCAATTGGGCCAACAATCGCATCCGAAATATACGAGTTGCTATCCTTTGTACCAACAACTAGAAAAGTATCATTAACTGCTTTACCTTCATTAATTGTAGGTGTAATCCCCACTAGCTTTGGAATCGCTAATTGAAGCTCTTCTATAGCTGATTGAATAGGACCTGCGCCAAGCTGCGGTGCAACAATAATTTCCTTAATATATTTACAATATGAATGTACTAGTTGCTCGTCCTCAATTGCATCATATCTTAACCAAGCCTCATAACCATTGTTATTCATCCTATTGTTCCTCTCGTTGACTAAAAGCTGTGTCTTAAGTCCGAATAAACCTATCGAACGGACACAGCCCTAGTATTTTCAATCTATTTTGTTTAACCCTTAACTCCGCCTACAGTCATCCCCGTCACAAAATACTTTTGCAAGAACGGATACACGGCAATAATCGGTAAGCTCGCCACAATCGTCATCGTTGCACGAATAGAAGTTGGAGTTACAGCCGTTGCACTTCCTTGGGCATTAGCAAAGGCATCTCCCGCAGTTGTGCCTGTTGATGTCGTTGATGTGGACAGTATTTTCATTAACTCATATTGTAATGTACTCAGCTTAAGATTAGATGAGTTATATAGGAATACATCGAACCATGAATTCCATTGATATACCGCTACAAATAAGGATACTGTTGCTAATGCTGGAATCGTAAGCGGCAATACAATTTTCATGAATGTTGTAAATTCACCTGCTCCATCGATTCTCGCGGATTCCATAATACCATCTGGCAGTCCTTCGATGAATGATCGAATAACGATCATATTAAATACTCCGACAAGACCTGGAATGATATATACCCAGAAGGAATCTAGCAGGCCTAACTCTTTCGTTAATAGATAGTTAGGAATTAATCCACCACTGAAGTACATTGTGAAAATAAATGCTATCGTTACAAACTTACGTAGTAAATATTCAGGTCTACTAATCGTATAGGCTAGCATCGCCGTTGCAAATACTGATGTAATTGTACCGATAATTGTACGAGCAGCAGAGATAAATGTTGCCCAGAAAATAGATGATTCATTGAATATATATTCATAGTTAGCCCAAGTCCATTGTCGAGGCCAAATGTAAATTCCCCCACGAATAGAATCAGTAGCTTCATTAAAGGATAATGCGAACATATTCAAAAATGGATATAGCGTAAAGATCATTAAACCTATCATAAAGACAATATTAAATGTATCGAAAATTTTATCAGGTACTGTTGAGTACACTTTACGTGATGATTTGGCTTGACCCATCGTTATAGCCTCCTTACGTGATGATTAGTACAGTCTACTCTCGCCTAGCTTCTTCGCTACGGAGTTAGCTGCCATGAGGAAGATGAAGCTGACAACGGTTTTAAACATGCCGGCTGCTGTTGCCAAACCGTAGTTACCCATGTTCATCCCGTATTTCAAAACGAATATATCAAGGTTTTCGGAGTAATCCACGTTCATACCGTTACCTAGTAGGTACTGTGGCTCAAATCCAGATTCCAGAATATGCCCAAGATTCATGATCAACAAGATTACAATAACCGATTTCATGCCTGGAAGTGTAATGTGCAAAATACGTTGGAGACGACTTGCACCATCAATTTCAGCTGCTTCATATTGCGAAGGATCTATCGTTGTAATTGCTGCTAGATAGATAATTGTATTCCAGCCGACATTTTTCCAAACCTCTGTAGCTCCTAGAATACCCCAGAAGTATTCACCCTTACCTAACCACAGAACAGGTTGATCAATTAGATTCATTTTTAACATTAAAATATTAATGATACCTTCTGGTGCTAATGCTGATTGCACAATATTGGCCGCAACGACCCAAGAAATAAAGTGAGGTAAATAACTGATCGTTTGTACAGTACGTTTGAACATAACACTTCTAAGCTCATTAAGTAGAATAGCTAGAACAATTGCAGTTATGAATCCTAAAACTAAGTTAATTGAACTCATGACTAATGTATTTCGCAATACACGATAGAACGCTTCTTCTTGGAATAGAAACTTAAAGTTATCTAAACCAATCCATTGTTGTTCAAAAAAACGTCTTGATGGTCTAAATTTTTGGAATGAAATTGTCCATCCCCAAAGCGGAACGTATTTGAAAATAAATACCCAAATAAGAAAAGGAAGAGACATTAGCATTAGCATTTTTTGCTTGGATAATGCTGTCATATATTTTTGAAAACGTGAGGTACCAGCAGCTGTTACAGTTAGTTCAGTATGTTTCTCCACCTGATTAGTCTCCCTTCCGGCAATACAAAGTTGCGTGAGTTAATAAGTTACTGTTATGAGAAGGGAAAAGCGAAGAACGAACTCCGCTTTCCCCTTTATTTGTATCTTCTTACCAGTTACCAGCTACACGCTCTTTTACATTATTTGTCATGAACGCTTCGTAGCCAGCTACATCAAGTTTACTGAATTCTGCAACATATTCGTTCCAAATAGATTCGAATTCAGCAGGTTTTGCTAAGACTAATTTAGGGAAGTATTTTTGTTGAACATCTCCTGATTTTTGCTCGAAGATTTGTTCAGCAGAACCTTGTTCCTTGTTAACACTCCATGCTGGGAACCAAGGACGATCTTGTGGAGCAGAGAATGGTTCTGCAAATGTTTGAATGTTATATGCATTAAGAATAGCTTGGTCACCTTCTGTGTATCCTGCATTAGCAACTTCAGGTTGATTACCTACGGCATATGCATTACCATCTTCGAATACTGAGCTATTACCATAACGAGGCCAGCTGTACTCGAAGTAAGACCAACCATAGCTGCGTTTGAATTCATTGTCATTACGATTAGCAATTTGCTCATCATTCATAACATAACGACCTTCTTCATTAACGGAGTAAGTAACGCCTTCTTCACCCCATTGAACTAGCTTTTGATTTTCTTCTGTTAGAAGATTATCGAAGTATTTAATGATACGAACTGGATCTTTTGCACTTACAGAGATACCAACACCACGGTTGTTAACAAACGCTGGTGGATCGATATATTGATCAGTAATCGACTCATCATATACGATTGGAAGTCCTACATAACGAAGATCATCATTACCAGCAGTCTTCAAGTTGTTTGTCGCATCGCCAACCTGCCAGCCGTAGTTAAAGTAACCTAGAACACGACCAGAAGTTAATTTTGCAAGATATTGGTCTTTGTTAGCTGTAAATGTTTCTGGATCGAATAATCCAGCAGCATTGATTTCATTAAGCTTTTGTAACCAAGGCTTTTCAATATCACTTGCAGCATATACTTTAGCATCATGAGTTTCCATATCAACGGTTACACCGCCGTCATTAGGGAAACCAGCCAAGTGCATTGGAGCATTAGTAATGGTGAAGAAGTTATCCTTCACACCTGCAAAAGTGATAAATCCAATGCTGTCTTTACCATCTACAGTAGGATATTTTGCTTTGTACTCTGCAATTAGATCAAAATACTGATCTAAAGTTTTGATTTCTGGATATCCGAATTCTTTCAATACACCACGTTGAATCCAGAAAGCACCTTGACCGATATTAGGATCACTAATGTAACCTTGGTCAGCAGAGAATGGTAGAACATAGATGTTACCATCTTCAGCTGTAAATTTGTCCATGTAATCTCCGTATACACGCTTAATATTTGGAGCATGCTCTTCGATCAAATCATTTAATGGTCTGAACGCTTCCGCATCAATCAATTTATCAATTTCACCTTCAGGAACGATAACGTCAGGATAATCTCCACCCGTAATCATAACTCCTGATTTAGTGCTTACATCCCCTACGGCAAACTCCATTTTCCAGTCAACACCTGTTTGTTCTTGCAACTTCTTACCGATGTCTGTATCACTTGCATTAATATCTTTGTTGCTACCAAAGCTAAAGTACGTATACGTTACTGGTGCTGTCTCATCTCCTGTTGCTCCGGAGTTCGCTCCTTTGTTGTTCGCATCGTTACTTCCGCAGCCTGCAATAAGCAATACTGATGCCATTACAACTGCAAGACCTGTCTTTAACCACTTTCTTTGAGTCATAACTTTGTTCCCCCTTTTAGTAATGTTATTTTGTAAGCACTTTCAGTATAATTCTAATACGATGGACTCGTTACCCAGTAAACTATACATTGTCCTTTGAAAAGCATAGATATTTGTGAAATCGCTTAAATTTCTATGCTTTTTCCGAGTTTTTCTATGTTTAATTACAAAAAACGACAATTACCAGCAATATTCAACTACTTATTCCATATCTTTCATGGGAAGTCGCAGCATGACACGTGTACCCGCTCCTACTTCACTTTCCATCTTATAAGTAAAGTCGTCACCATAAACGATGCGTAGACGAGTAAATACATTTTTCATTCCAACATTATCACCCATCTGCTGATCATCACTGAAATAGGCTTGTAATTCACCTAACTTATGTTCACTCATCCCCATTCCATTATCAGAAATAACGAAAACAATAGATTGAGCTTCATGTGCAATCTGAATCGTAATTAAGCCAATACCAGGATTACTTTCTATGCCATGGATACTCGCATTTTCAACAAACGGCAAAAAGGTCATTTTCGGTATGAGCTGTTTATTCAGTGCATCCTCTACCGTAATTTGAAACTGGAGCTTATCGCCAAAGCGATACTTCTGAATTTCTAGGAAACTCTCAATAAGTTCGATTTCTTCACGAATGGTCACAAAGCTTTTTTTCCATGAAATCGATTTACGGAATATTTTCCCCATGTTTTGAATCGTTCGAGCCGTTTCCGACTCCCCTTTCATTAGACTTCGCATACGAATCGTCTCTAGCGCATTGAATAAAAAGTGGGGATTAATTTGACTATGAAGCGCATGCAGCTGTGCTTGACGCTGCCTAATTTCAAGATCCTTCTTCTGTATATCAGCGACATACACATCGTTAATTAAGTTATCAATACGCTCGATCATCCGATTAAACTCTACCGATAGTTCACCGATTTCATCTCTTGCACGATCATAAGGAATTTGTTCAAAGTTTTTTCCTTTTACTTTCTTCATATGGCTCAATATTTTTTTCACGCGAACGTGAATCGAGCTGGAAATCATCGTAATAATCATCGTTGGTACGACAAAATTAATGATCGCTAATAGAACAATAAACTGTGCTGTTTGACTTACTTCAGACAGAATTTGCTCTTCATCTACAACACCATATAATGACCAACCGCCGAGATATCGATTATTACGATATGTTTTGGAGAAGGTTAATGCCTTCTGTGGTTGCTTAATCTTGGATAAACTAATGGGACCTGCTACTAATGATAACTCTGCGTCGTTACTATAATGTATGCTCTTTTCATCATTCATAAAGTAAACATTACCTTGGAAGCTAGAAAGCTCCATCAATTGCTTAACATATTCCATGTTTAGATCAATTTTAATTAGATGCTCGTACTTACCCGTTTGTTCAGTGTCTAACGCTTGAATAATACTTATGCTTTTTTCAGTAACATGTAGATAAGGATATGAATTGTTATTAGCCGAAAACTCCTTATACCATGGCGAGCTTAATATTTCTTCATTCAGTGATATGATGTTGCCTGAAGATAATATGGTTGGGTTATCCGTCATAATAAGTGTAGAACTTATCGTCTTATATTCTTTTTCAGAGCGATTAAATATACTTCTTATAGCAGCCAATGATGCAATATACTGATCATTGGTTTCATAATGTTGATTCAAATGGCTATTGAGCACTGGATCTATATAATACAGATAAGCACTACCCGCCGCATCCTCAATAACAACACGTAATTCATTTTGTAATTGTTCTAGAGCCAGTTCTGCATCCGCTGCTTTTTGATTTCTAATATTGTTCGTCGTCACATTGTAAAACACAACATTAGTCAATAAAATCGGGATAAATACACATAAAAAATAAATGACTACAAGCTTGTTTCTAAGCTTAAGATTATTAATATGAAATCTTCGCACTTGTCATCTCCACCTATTTATTTTTTGCCTAATACTTTGTTGCGATAATCAGTTGGTGTCATTTTTTCTAGCTTTTCAAATTGCGTCACAAAGTAATCCGCATTTTGGAATCCTACTTTTCCTGCTACTTCATACATACGTAAGTCGGTCTGTCTTAGTAATTTTTTTGCTTCTTCGACGCGAATACCCAATAAATATTCATTGAAATACGACCCGTATGACTTACGAAATAGTTGACCTAGATAGACGGAGTTCATATAGAATTTAGCGGCAATTCCTTTTAAGTTAATGTTCTCAGTATAATGATTATCGATGTATTTCTTAATTTTCTCGATGCTACCTTTCCCTTGCTCCCCGCGTCGCTCCAATATATATTGCGAAGCCTCCTGTACAAACCTAAGGAAGATTTCCTGTAGTTCAGATAATCTACTATACTTTTTCTGCCAGCCTAACATTTCAGGAAGTAAGGTCAGTTCCTCTTCCTGACCCTCCATCTGCCGCACAATATTAATAATTCCAATCGTACAACGCGTCAATGCATTCGCAACTGCACTCGGAGCAAACCGCATTGATCTGAATTGCTGAAACATTTGCTCAATCGTTTGTTCATAGGCATCATGTTTATTCTCTTCTATTTGCTCAAGTAAATTGTTATATATAGTTGTTTCAATATCAAAGTAATATAATGGTGTTCCACTTACATCGTTAGCAAAAATAACATGCTTACCATCTTCAGCAAATTTGTATTTGATGACTTCTTTCGCGGAACTCGCGGAGCTTGCGATTGCTTTTAGTCGATTAACCTCTGCCCCGATATAGAGCGTAATCGGTGCTTCTACACCTTTAACTAGCGCTAAGTGTAATAAGCGAAGTGCTTCTTCTAAAGTAAATGTTAGCAACGCTTGCTTTAATAGATCCATTTGTATGATCAAACCGAATTGATTTTTTGCTAGAGCATGAATAGGAATATGATAGGCTACCGTTTCTATAATATTGCGCAATAGATGATCCAATTGACTAAATAGTTCATGGTTATAATCACCATTACGCAACTGACCATCATGAATTTCCACGATGACATAGCAATAGTTTCCGCTAACTGGAATATGAAGTGCTTCCGCTAGCTGTTTTTCATCTTCCTCGCTACACTCCGTATTCAGCAATGTTTCAATAACCGATTCATTTAACGGTTTTTCACCTGTTAATGTCGTTAATCTTTTTTTCGATAATGTACTAGCTACACGACGTAGTGTCGCTTCTAGCTCCTTCTCATCAACGGGCTTCAATATATAATCTGATACATGATAGCGTAATGCTTGCTGCGCATATGAAAAATCATGATATCCACTTACAATAATAAATAATGGCCGGTGCTTCCCTCTTTCATTCACTTCCTTAATTAAGGCTAGTCCATCTAATATCGGCATACGAATATCAGCAATAACAAGATCTGGCTTCAGCTGTTCGATCATTTCAATAGCTTGTAGGCCGTTCTCTGCTTCGCCACAAATCTCATATTGCAGCTCATTCCAATTCATTAACCCTATAATTCCTTTTCGAACGAAAATCTCATCATCAACTAACAATACTTTGTACATATGCAACCTCCTAGAACTTTTTATGAACTTCTTGAGATACTGGCTGTAATAAAAAGTAGCTTCGAAAGCATATTGCTAAAACTTTATATAGTAAATATTATACTTTATCCTCTTGGCGAAAATAGCATAATGCTAATTCGCCTCCTTATCTAATCATACTATGATCGAGATCAATACCTATCATACTACAATAAATATAACCTTTAACACTATTCATCCATTGCTTTGTTTTACTGCTCATCCAAAAAAAGTAGATCAACGATATCTTGAGATCAGTTACGTTACATAACCGTCCTATCGATAACCATGATCTACTCATTGTATAGCCTACTATATACTACTGTTATTAATTGATAATATTAAAGTGATCACATATTTCTTCAATCTGCTCCCTACCTAACATTCCGTCACGCTTATACAACAAAAATGCTTGATAGATTCCTCATTCGTCACATAATCATTCTACATGATTAGTTAACTATCCTCGTTAACCACCATTTTTAACATGATCAAGTTCACGAATTGATCGAAGTCGAGAGGTTACTACGCCAATAATAGCTACAAATATGCCCGCAATAATGAATATCATTCCTATTCCTCTACCAGGTCCTGTGCCGATAACGGTTCCTACTGTCGAAGCTAGTGCTCCATCTTCAGCAAGCCATGGATTAAACAGATAATCAGCTAGATACCCTGCTGAACAATAAGCAGCAATGAATCCAAGCTGCGATAGAATTCCAATCATTCCCCATACCCGTCCTTGTTTCTCATTAGGTATGTTCTGTCGTACTAATACATCTGCGCTCGTATTAACAAAAGGTAGCGCCGCTAAGAAGATAAAACCTGCAATCATTATGAACATAATATTTGTCGACAACCCAAGTAAGGAGAAGGCAATACCTCCTACAATCAGTCCGATAATTAACATATTTACATACCTTTTCGTAATCGTCACCATGCCAATAATGATACTGCTAATGAGCATTCCGATAGCACTTATCGATTGAAAAACACCTAGACTTTGTACATCAGTAAAGCTTAGTAGCATCGGACCAATTAATGTTTCTAGTAAGCCGATATAAAACGTAGTCATAGAAATAATAATTACAAGCAGCAATACACCCTTATTCCGCTTAATGGTGTACCATCCTTCCAAAAACTCATCCATCCAATGCCCATTGACTTGATCTGAACGATCAACAGCTATGCCTTTCTTAATGACAAATACAGCTACAATAGCAACGATAAAAGTAGCAATATTAATAAGTAAAATCGTCTCAATCGTCGTTACACTTAGCAAAACCGCTGCAATAACAGGAGCAAATAGAAATTTGGATGATTCCGCCAATTGCACAAGTCCACTACCTTTTGAGTATTGTTCCTCCGACAATAAATCTGTCGCAGAGGCTTTATACGCTGGACTATGTAATGCTGAGAAAATAGAACTTATCGTTACACCTACGTAAATATGCCATAACTCTAGCACTCTAGCCTCCAACATAATAAGGATAAATATTAGACCTGCTGCCGCACCAATATCACCAATAATCATTAATAATCTCCGATCCATTCGATCAGCAAGTATGCCTCCGATTGGTCTTAACAAGATCGACGGTAAAAATGTGAATAGCGTCACTAACGCCACACTTGTTGCCGATTGTGTACGCTCGAATGCATATACACTAAGTGAAAATGCAGTAAGACCAATCCCAATTAAGGATATGAATTGACCAAACCAGACAATCAGAAATTTCCCAAATGACTTTTGAATCGCCATATATACTTTCCACCCTTCATGTCAGTTTCAAGCCGAAAGATTTTGGGCTGCAATAATAACTGCACTGTTGTTACGGTCTCATTCTTCCCCTTGTTGGATCATACGTTCATACATCATTGGTATGTACGCAAAGCTTCCTTCTTGTGCCCCTAATGTCTTCTCGATCATATAAGCTAAGGCGTGTGCCTTCTTCACGAGTTCCTCAGCATTCCATGGAAAAATTCCGCGATCTAACAAAAACTGTGAGGATACCAATAGAAACTCAATCACTTCACGTGGTGCAGGTGTATCATAAATCCCCTCTCGAATGCCTTGCTCCACAACCTCTGTCAAAATCGGGGTTAATCTAATAATCGTCTCTACTAAGCTTTTTTGATGCATTTCTGCATTGTTAATCTGATGGAGCTGCTCGATCATTTCCCCTTTATGATCAGTTTCATGACTTTGCGCACCGAGTATACGGAACATCTTCTCATGTGCGTTCAATGTCGAATCATTCATGATGTGCTGAGCGACAGTGACTCCTTGATTAATGAATTGCATGACAATGGCATCCATCACTTCTTCTTTCGATTGAAAATGATAATAAAACGTTCCTTTGGCAATACCTACTGCTTGCAATATATCGTTAATAGTCGTTTTCCCATAGCCTTTCGTTGTAAACAATATAGCCGCAGCGTCCAATATTTCTTGTTTACGTTCTTCCGGTTTTTTCGTTATTCTCATAATCTAACCTCCACCATAACAGACCGACCGTCAGTCTATTATGATGGTAACAATTTATCCTTTTATTGTCAATGTTATTAGTAGTCTAATTGCTTAATTTTATATTTAAATTTAAAAGTGAAAAACCGAGCATCTATCGGATGTCTGTGGCAAAGCCACTTTCCAATAAACACTCGGCTGTAGGGAACACATTACGATCATTGTTTCACCATTGGTTAGTCCTCTTAAATGTAGAGTTCAAGTTAGTATATGGTCATTTTTATATTTTATTTACGTTCTACTAATTCCTTAAGCTCATGCAATAATTGATCTAGCTGGTCATATTGCTCAACCATATTTTCCATATTAGCATATTGCAATTCCATATTAGCATTAACTTCTTCTACAGCAGCCATATTTTGCTGCGTCGTAGCTGAAATACTGTTCATACTATCAGCAAGCAAGGACGATTGATTGCCAAGACGCTTCGTCGATTCAGTTACTTTCATCGTTTGCTCAGTAGCAAGCTTTGTATTCGTTTGAACATGCTCTAATACTTCATTCGCACTTTGAAGCGAGTGATCACTTCTAACAACCGAGTTATTTCCTTGCTCCACATATTGATAAACAGAATCAATACTATGATGAATGTTGGACAGAAGTTCACTTATTTCTTCCACCGAATGTTTTGTATGATCTGCCAGCTTACTTACTTCACCAGACACAACGGCAAACCCTTTTCCATGTTCCCCAGCTCGTGCAGCTTCAATCGCAGCATTTAACGCTAACAAATGAATTTGTTTAGCAATATCATTAATCGTATCAACAATTTTGCTAACATGTTCATTTTTCGCTCGTAGCTCTTTCATTTCTTCCAATGTTTGTTCTGTAGATTGACGTAGTTGCTTCATCTCTTCGCTAACCTGCTGCATCTTAAAAGTATTACTTTCATTAAGATGAGCATTATTTTGAGTGTACTCATCCATTAATGCGGAGCTCTCTGCCATTTCTTTAATATCATGATCGATACGTTGAGTGGACTCGTTAATGGATATAATATGATTAGTTTGCTGCTCAACAGATACGCTCATCTCTCCAAATGTCGTCGTTACTTCCTTGGAAATAGAACTAGCCGTATGAACCTGCTCCTTCTGGGAAGAACTGAAAACATTTAGCATTAGAATGGATGATTTCATTTTTTCGATTAATTGCTCTGCTAATTTTCTAGCATGAATGGCTTCATCTTCATTTTTCTCTACCTCACGCTGCAAGCGTAGTGTGAAATGCGCCGATGCGGATAGAGTTAACGTCGCAAAAAACAAATATAAATATAGGAATAACAGCGATTCATCAGGGAATAAACGTTGTTGGATAAAAGGATCCAAGTAAATATACGTTGTAACTGCTCCCCCTAGAATACCCGTTAATACTAGTGGACGGTAGTCAGCATAAAGCGATATGACACCCAAATTCACATATATTAGAAAGTAAGTGCTAATAATTGGCTCAGGATCAGATATGATTAATACTGCAGCAATGGCATTTAATCCAAATGGCAAAACATATTTAACATATGCACTAAGTGACTTTATAAACGTCATCGCTGTTGCAATAATATTAATAATAGACCCTACTACTACAAGTAATATAATCATTTCCCATCCTAGACCAATACTAATATCGGTTATGACACCAAGTGCAAGCACTGCCCACACAATTCCAATTAATAACCTATTCCTTTTGTCTAATTCTGATAATCCTTGATTCATTTCTCGTCCGCCTCTACATAAATTAATAACTTGGTTGCATTACTGCGGGATGCACATACCATGAAAATTCCTCAGCATGCTCGATTACATAACCGACATCAAGAATAACAGGAATAACATGATCACCCTTATAGAACGTTTTTTCACCTACCTGCTGTAGCGGAACCTTAAAGGTGATTCTCAAAGCTCTCATAAAAATGGGTTCCATTAATGATACTAAATACTTTAATTGAAACTGTGCCGAGCTATGTACAATAGATGACAAAATTAAAGCAATATGTTCTCCTTTACCTCGAAATGTTTTTAAAATTGCGATTTTATCAATTTCAGCTACTCTTCCATTAGATTCATTAATCCATGGATGTTTATGAAAAGGGGCAATCTCATTAATTTTCTGGTGTTCATCGGCTATGTATGGTTTTAATTCTGCTGTTCCGACAAATTCTCCTGTTTTTGTCGAAATTATATTTTGCTCAAGAACTTCATCACTAAATTCTAATTCATATCCTTTTTCTCTCCACACCGTTGTCCAAATGCCATTAAACATGGCAAGATCCAATTCATTTTCGACTTTTTTGTACATATTAGCTCCATTCACTCCCATTAATCTTTATCTATTTTTACAAAGACATCTCTTATTATGTTATATTATATAACATAAAATAAGTAGCTAGCGAACTAATTTACAATAAATTCAATAATAAATATTAATTCTAACATTCAGCTTTTTTTTATGTGATAAATATCAACAAAAAATAGCTACTTTAATATTAGCCTACTCCCAAAGTATTCACAACTTAGTTAATTAGATTTAAATCTTAATTCAAAGATAATTTTCTTGCTTTTCTTTCACTTGCGTAGTAAAGTGATAGTAAGAACAAAACAAACACGTTTATGAATAGTTTTAGCCCACGCTTACGATGCTACTTTTCATTGCATTGAAGTATCTCAAGTAGTTATGAAAAGTTTTAGGATTTGCTTTCGATGCTACTTTTCATTTACAAAGTAGTAATTCAAGTAGTTATGAAAAGTTTTAGGAGCTGATGAGATGGAACAGCATACACTTGGTTCATTAACATGGTTAAGGTTAATGCGATTTAGTAATCAGAGTAACCAATTATCGAATGATTTTCTAAAAAGATTTCAGCTAACTACAGCTCAGTTCGATGTTCTTATGCAAATTCGTACCTTTCAACCATTAACGCAATCTGAACTTGCCGAAAAAGTTATCGTTACTCAAGGTGGAATGTCCCGAATGTTAGCCCGATTAGAGCAGGATGGATATATTATTCGTAAGCAAGATTGGAAAACAAAAACGATTGTGTTAAGTACTAAAGGTAAGGACATTCTAGATATATCCATGCCTGAACAGCTTGCGTTTCAGACCTCTTTTTTCAAGGAAGCATTAACTGACGAAGAATTGAAAACACTTTATACCCTTCTAACGAAGGTTCATAAAAATAGCGAGCATAAGCAATTACCTCCATTATCGTAGTTACTTTACAGCCATCACTTGACTAATCAACTGAAAAAAGGAGATATTACTATGACAAAAATATTAGGTCATCACCACACATCGATGCTAACGAAAAACGCTGCACAAAACATGCAATTTTACACTGGCGCATTAGGTCTTCGCTTAGTAAAGAAAACCGTTAATCAAGACTCACCCGATATGTATCATCTTTTTTACGGTGATGAAATTGGCAGCCCTGGTACAGAGCTTACTTTTTTCGAAATGCCGATGGCGGGACATACCCAGCCTGGTACGAATGCGATTAATTTGATCGGACTGCTTGTTCCTTCCTATAATAGCCTTTTGTACTGGGAGCAACGTCTAACTGAGATGAATGTTAATCATGGCGCAATAACGACGTATCACGGATATGATGCGTTGCACTTCCAAGATCCCGATGGACTGAATATCGTCCTATTAAGCAATGAAGGATTATCTATTCCCCAACATTGGCGTTATTGGTCTGACTCTTCTGTAGTAGAGGAGCATCATATTCTTGGCATGGGACCTATCGGTATATCTGTTCGAAACTTGAATGCAACAGCTGAATTACTACGAGATACTTTCGGATACGTAGAAAAAACAAGCTCGGAATCAACAGTTATTTTGCAAGCTATCGAAGGCGAGCAATGGGGCGAAATTGTATTAACAGAGCAAGATGGAACCCGTGAGCGTGCTGGTAAAGGCAGCGTCCACCATCTAGCTATTCGTGTTGCTAATGAGCAGGAGCTTGCCCAGTGGAATAACATTATTAGAAGTTTTGGCTATTCAACAACAGGTGTCGTAGAACGCTTCTACTTTACAAGTGTCTACTTCCGTGATCGTAACAATATTATGTTCGAGCTCGCTACGGATGGTCCTGGCTTTATGGTCGATTCAGACATTACAGAGCTTGGCAAACATCTAGATCTACCGCCGTTTCTTGAAGCGAGGCGGGCTGAGATAGAAGCAAAATTATCACCACTATAAGAGGTAGTTCAAAAAATGGGCTTTGATAACGATGAGTATGCTGACGTAGCGTATTCGACATCGAATATGAAGTGAACTTGGAAAGTGCGGTTCGCGTGTACCAATAACGTACACTTGCGCTTCCACCTTTCTCAAGTAGCACTCCATCTTCTCGGTTCTGAAAGCCCATTTTTTGAACCTTCATTTAAAGCTTCGTGATTAAACATCGTGCTCAGGACATTGTCCGCTTGTGTACTCGTACCGTACATGTTGCTGGGTTTCGTTTTAGCGGGCAGTTAAGAATAAGTTTTGGGAGGTACTATTATGGAAAAATATCGAATTCAACCGCAGAGCGGCATGGAGTTTGGACTTTATACTTTAGGAGATCATATGACGCATTCGATGATTGGTCAGCCGATTAGTGCTGAGCAACGACTTCATGAAATCATTGATGCGAGTAAGCTGGCTGAGGATGCTGGGCTTGATGTTTTTGCAGTCGGTGAAAGTCATCAAACTTACTTTACGACACAAGCTCATACTGTTGTGCTTGGTGCCATTGCACAAGCAACGAAGCGCATCAAGCTTTCTAGCTCAGCTACTGTATTAAGCGTCGCTGATCCAGTTCGGACATATGAAGACTTTGCTACATTAGATCTTATCTCTCGTGGTCGGACAGAGATTGTTGCAGGACGTGGCTCACGCATTGGAGCATATGAATTGTTTGGCTATGATCTGAATGATTATGAGGAGCTATTCGAAGAGAAATTAAAACTGCTTGTGAAATTGAATGAAACTACTGGACCTGTCAGCTGGGAAGGTCAATTCCGTGCACCGTTACATCGCGCAGAGATTTTACCACAACCTGTTCATGGTCATCTACCAATATGGAGAGCCGTTGGCGGCCCTCCTGCAAGTGCGATTAAAGCTGGAGAAGCTGGTATTCCGATGATGCTTACTACACTTGGTGGTCCTGCAGTAAACTTCAGAGCCTCTGTTGAAGCTTATCGAGAGGCAGCAACAAACAATGGACATAATCCAAGTGAGCTTCCTATTGCGACAACTAGTCTTTTCTATACAGCAGAACATTCACAGGATGCGCTGAACGAATACTATCCGTATATTAATGCGGGCTTCACTGCAATTAGAAGAAGCGGATATCCAAAACAGCAATTCGATCAAGCGATCGACTATCAAGATGCACTAATGGTTGGCAGTCCACAGCAAATTATTGAAAAGTTATTGTATCAATATGAACTTTTTGGTCAACAACGGTTTATGGCACAAATTGATTTCGGTGGCGTACCTTTTAATAAAGTGATGAAGAACATTGAGCTTATCGGTCGAGATATTATTCCAGCTGTGAAAAAGTATACTGCACAAAGCTAATTAATGAAGAATACATCAAGTGCAAGACAGTCCCCTGAAAGTTAGCTTTTTGATCTAACATTCAGGGTGTTTTTAACATCTTCATTTTTCCACACTACTTTTGTAACTATCCGTACAATCCGCTTCCTCAATCGATCCGAATGCTTTCGCTTCAAATTCTACTTTAATATTTCCCACAATAATGTACACTCCTTTCCCTGCTCTTGTCTGCTGGCTCACCTGCATCGTTAACGTTCTCGAACATTATCCACTCATCAAGCACTTATTATAGTTTTCTAGAGGCATATTTACTTATATACGTATCTAGCTGCAATGCAGCATCCCGGACATCATTGCTATGACAAATAGTTACGAGTTGTGGCTCCAGTTCCGCAATAATTCGACTACTCTCTATAGCTTCTGTCATATCTGCAGTAAACATCGACATAGGTCTAGTGAATTTCCCCCGCTTAGAAGTCAACAAATCTCCAGCAATAAGCACCTTATCTCTAACATGATAATAAGCAACATGACCAGGTGAGTGACCTGGCGTATAATAAGGGACAAGATCACCAATAGGTAATAACTGACCATCACTCTCTTCTAACGGTTGCACAAGATTAGGTGGAACATTGTATTCTAGTTTCTTTCTTCTTGGAAATGGTACTTTCCCTTCCATGTACATAATCTCATCTTGATGAACATAAACTGGAATGTTTTCTTCCTTCAATATATTTTGAATACCACCCGTATGATCAGAATGCCCATGTGTTAGCAATATAGCTTGGAGATTACCTAACTTTCTTGCAGATTTCAGTATATCTTTACTCATCGAAGCAATTCCAGTATCTATAATGTATACACCATCATCACTTACGACTAACCATATACTCACTTTAATCATTAACCACTTTTCAAGCTTATAAATATGTGGAGAGATTTTACTTATCTTCATGTCTGCTCACTCCATTCATTAAATAGGTGATGCTCTTTTCAACTAGAGGTAATACCCTCTCTTCAATTTGAGCCAGATCTTCTATTGAGTTTTCATAGGTCGTAATCGTGCCATGTAGCTGGTAGAATAATATTCTACTAAATGCTAACACATGATCTTCCTCTGAATGTACCAAAAGTGCTGCAGCCGAAGCATGTAATAATTGAAAGAGTTGTTGGCGCAGCTTGCTAATCTTCCAATCTGAACCTGGTTCATCTACACGCCCCGCTTCAATCGTCATAAAAGTCTGGTACAAATTACGATGTAACAATCCAAACTTTACATATACTTTAGCAATTTCAATGAGCTTCTGCTCGGCAGTGTCTTCTTTTCTACTATGTATGCTTTCAAATTGTTGTAATAGCTCCGTTAATGGTTGTTGTGCTAATTGTCCAAGCAGTTCTCTCTTATCTTGATAGTAGAGATAAATGCTTGTATGTGAGCAGTTCGCTTCCTTAGCGATCTCACGGACCGTTACTTGCTCATATCCCTTTGTTGCAAAAAGCTTTTGTGCAGCAATTAAAATGCGTTCCCTTGCTTGTAATGATGATTCCATTGTTCAACCTCCTTATAACCATCGGTTAGTAACCGTTGGTTATATTGTAATACAATAATTGTATGCTGGCAATAAGCATTACATTATCAGCAGTGATGGAATCATATTCATTTAGAACGGATCAGCAAGCCATAATAATATGATGAACACTAATCCCAATAGATTCAGTAGAATAAAGATTACGATGATTGCACCAATCAGATAGGTTGTAACTAGCTTACTCCACTTTTTCAGAGCTATCATCCTCATCAGACTCCTTTTTAATGTCATCATTGCATTAAATACAACAAAAAGGATTGAGTTCAACTACATGACAGTACTCAATCCTTTCGTCCTCTTCACGCTATTCAACTAATTTATAATGTGCAAATGTATTACTTACGCTATTCAGCTAACACTTCTATCGCTTCTAGTGCTGGTTGCTTCTTCACCTCGATAAACTGAAGAACGAGACCTTTCTGCTGTTTAATCGAGAATTCATAACCCTCATGAGCAATGATCATCTCTTTCTCAAGATCAGCATTTTGCGTGTAGATCCATCCACCTAGCGTATCTACATTGTCATTCTCCAATGGTATCCCCAACAATTCAGCTACCTCATGCAGTAATACTTTGGAATCTATAATATAGTGACCGTCATCTACTTTACGAATATGAGAAACTTCATCACCATCAAATTCATCTCTTATTTCTCCGACTAATTCTTCAATAATATCCTCAATCGTAACCAACCCTGAAGTACCACCATATTCGTCGACTAAAATTGCCATCGTAATACGTTCTTTCTGCATTTTTTGCAGAACTTCTTTAATTGGCTTCGTTTCAATAACGTTGATAACTGGATTAATAAAGTGGGCTAATTCATAGACAACAGCTGGGTTATTCAATCGTTGAATAAGTAAATCTTTAATATTAAAGTAACCGATAATATTGTCACGATCACCTTCAAATACAGGGTAACGTGTATATTTTTCTTGAGAAACTCGCTTTAATACAGCTTCATACGGCGTATTTACATTAAAACCAACAATTTCTGTTCGTGGAATCATAATTTGACGTGCTAATGTATCATCAAATTCAAATACATTATTAACAAAATTCATCTCACTATTGTTAATTTCACCTGATTTATTACTTTCAGCAATTAGTAAACGAATCTCTTCTTGTGTATGAGAGACCTCATGTTCACTTGCTGGTTTCAATCCGAAAATACCGATAAGGATACGTGCAGAACCGTTCAAGAACCAGATAAACGGGAACAATATTTTATAGAATATCATTATTGGTCTAGCGAATAACAGTGTTACTGCCTCTGCCTTCTGAATAGCTACCGTCTTAGGAGCCAGTTCTCCGACAACTACATGTAAAAAGGTAGCCATCATAAAAGCAGTACCAATAGTGAATACATGAATTAAATTCGTTGGAAGCCCTAATGCTTCAAATGCAGGATGTAGTATAAATGAAAAAGTAGATTCTCCGACCATACCAATACCTAGTGCTGTAACGGTAATACCTAATTGACAAGCCGATAAATATTCATCCAAGTGCGCAACGACATGCTTAGCAGACGTCGCACCTTTCTTGCCTTCGGCAACTAGCTGATCAATCCTCGAATGTCTAACCTTTACAATGGCAAATTCGGTTGCCACAAAAAATGCCGTAAATATAATAAGCACCGTAAATATAATAATATTAATTAGTGTCAATTCTTCGCCTTACTATAATAGTAAGACTCCACCTCCTACAATATGATGATCCTACTTGCTTCATTCGATCATATTGCAGATGACATATGTTACTTAAGGAATAAACGTAATGGGTATTGCATATATCCCTAGCAAATAGTCAATGCTCATATCGAAATCATACGTTATGTTACATATCCCATTACTATTTGCTAGCTTGATGCCATATAGCTTATCCTTCCCATTACCCACCCTCCCCATCTTTTGTTAATCATTCAACATTGTTGTTGATATACTCATTTAATACGTATAAATTGACTTCACCGTTTCATCATTCTTTTTCTTGCTCTAGACCATATACTACATAAGCTCCATATACCATATTGAATTAGCCATACGCTAAGCAATACGAGTATAAGCCCTACGATATATCTACTCTCACCAAATAGCTGCTGAATACTCATTAACGGAGAGTTATTGATCGGCCAGTTCAAAAACATATAGTTCGTATCGTACATTTTGTTGAAGTAATATACAGGTGGAATAGTTATGATGAGAAATAATACAACTTTCCATATTCTACGAATGTTAGGTGTTATTTCTCCAGTAGCTAGTAGCATGATTGGGTACGTTAAGATAAGTGCGTGATAGACAAAAGAATGGATATGAAGAAAACTCATCACAGGCTCATTCGCCCAGCCTGGAAATAATAGTGCAATGAAAGCACCAGGTATCGTCAGGCTGAATAGTATTTCAGAGATGGTCGTATTTTTGCGATAGGCATGTAATAAAATAAGAAAAATCGCGAAACCACATAAATGAATTGGGAGATAGAACAACAGATTCCGCCCAGTAGCTAACACAACGATAACTTTACAAATTTCAGCAATGAGCAATGTATAGCCAATGCCTTTGCGAATCCACTCTCTTTGTAATGCTGAACTTCGAGAATAAATGATAGTGATCAATATGTTTATAATTACGATAGTAATAAGCCAACTAAGATGCACAGAATCGAATACTTCAAAACCCTTTTTCATCATTCACCTCTAATACGCTTAATAATTTATTGCACCCTTGTAAATATTCTATAGTATTTTAGTGTTAATTAGTATCATTTCGCGAGATTAGCAAGACACTCTGAGTACAAATCAATGTTCCAAAAGCCTCCTACAACAATTAGCATGCCAGCTAATTACTGTAGTGAAACTCAATGTCCGTTGCCATTCCATTACTAAGTCTCTAGCCAGAAATCTCTTGCTTCTGCTTTTTCGTTAGCTTGTCGAATACTAGCTCATAAGCATGTTTGATTAAGCTCCCCATCATCTCGGATGATACGTCGGCATCAAAGTATATCGAGTTCCAATGCGCCTTATTCATGTAGTAGCCAGGAATTACTCCCGCTACCGTTTCCCTTAACGTTTCTGCACGTTCAGGATCACATTTCATCGTAATAATAGACGTTCCCTTCGCATCTGTTCCTATCATTGTAAACATCTTTCCGCCAATAAAATATCGATCTGCTTGCCATTCCACTTGATAGTCAGATGTAACTCCGGGATGTGCTTGGCACATCAGTTGAAGCGCTTCTTTGGTCATGCTACTGCTCCTCTCAATTCAACTGTACAAAGACTATACATTCAAGCTCAGAATAATAATAAATCATCCTAACAAAACAACCACTATTTACGCTAATTTTAGCATATATAGTGGTTGTTTTCATGTCTTATACTACTCTAATTGTTAGAAGTCACATTGATCTTCTTGCCGTTTTTGTTTTCGAACCAACGATAGAACCAGACAATCCAACGACTTTCATCGTAATACCTCCTATTGGTTTATATATTTTCAGATTATTGTTTATATATTATCTAACTTATTGTTTTGTGTATTTTCTTATAGCAGGTAAAATTTCTGATGCAATGAGTTCAAGGTTTTTCACGAGTAATGGGAAGGGAACGCCACCAAAGTCCATTTGTGCCATATAACGCTGATGTCCAAACAATTCATACTGATATAGGATCTTCTCAATAATTTGCTGCGGGCTACCTACCATTAATGCATCTCGAACATCTTGTGCTTGAGCAAAATGTTGCTTAGAGAAACCATGTCCATTTACTAATTGCAAACCAAGATTAACACCCGGATATGCTTCGCGCATCGCCACTTGTGAATCTTTGTCTGTAAAGAATAGTCCTGTCGTTGCAACTGGGAATTGTGCTGGATCCAATCCTGAATCCCTTAAAGATTTCCGGTAAGCATCAACAGCTATTTTGAAGTTGGATGACGGTCCCCCTAATGTTGCCAGCATCATTGGTACGCCTTGCTTTCCTGCACGAATGGCACTTCCGGGCGCTCCGCCTACCGCTCTCCATAAAGGCAATGTGTTATGAAGTGGACGCGGTAATACTTCCGCATTTTTTAATGCTGCACGATACTCGCCTTCCCAATTCACAATTTCATTCTCATTAATAAGCTTTAATAGCTCAAATTTCTCTTCGAATAATCCTTCATAATCCTTCAAATCATATCCAAGTAGTTCGAACAAGCCAACACGTGAAGCTCGTCCAGCTACAATTTCTACACGCCCATTAGAAATAAGATCAATCGTTGAGAAATCCTCGTATACGCGCACTGGATCTGAAGTACTAATAATCGTTGAAGAACTTGTTAATTTTATATGTTCAGTCGCTTGTGCAATCGCACTTAGTACAACGCTATGCGCTTGTGTCGCGAAATATTTTTGATGACTTTCTCCTACACTAAATACATCTAAACCAAACTCTTCAGCAAGCTTTGCAAGCTCGATAATTTCATTAAGACGTTGCTTTGCTGAGATACGCTCCATCGTTTCTGGATTCGGAATATGATCTCCTAATGTATATAAACCAAATTCAATTCCTTTACTTCGATCAATACGATATTTTTCCATTTTCCTCTTCCTTTCATCCTGTTATTAGCTCAATTATGCATCATGTATAATTAATTTGATAGTACGCACTTTGAAGTAGTATAGTATACTAAAAGATACTGTAGGATATATGTTTTCAATGCTATTTTATGTTCACAATTTGCTGAAAGGATGGGAGATTAGCATATGGAAAAACCAATCGAAGCTTGTAAGGTAGACGATGCATTAGAAATTATTGTTGGTAAATGGAAGCCGAAAATATTATTATTACTTCTCGAACATGGAACTATGCGCTTTAATGAATTACGTCGTCATCTTCCAGGTATTACACAGAAAATGTTGACACAGCAGCTTCGTGATCTAGAGGGAGAATATATCGTACATCGCGAAGTATATGCACAAGTACCGCCTAAAGTTGAATATTCGATAACGGAATACGGACGTTCGCTTGATCCGATACTCGATACGATTCATCAATGGGGCTCTGCTCATCTTCTCTTCAAAGCTAAGCAAATAGCACAAAAAGTAGCTACTGAGTAATCAGTGCTACTTTTTGTATGGTGCATTTATTCTACTCTTTCCATTAATAATTTCACTAAAATCTAAGATCAATGACTTGCTACATAAGCCTCGATCTCTGTATAGATGTCTACTGGAATTGTATAGTGATACTCTTTACTTCTAATGTCAATCTTAACATAACCTTCTACATCATCTTTACATAACAGCTGAAGCTGGTAATCGTTGAGCTGTACATAATAATTTGGTGCACACTTGAAGTTAGTATCTGATCCACTATTATACTGACTATCAGAGTGGTGATCCCACGCACTAACCTTTAACAGAGTAAGTAATTGCTCAATTTCTTCTGGTTCCGTGATCGATGCGGTATTATTCGTTCCTTCAGCTGTATTAATCTCAACTGTAGTAGGAGCGTAGCTAACCATATCACTTAATACAAGTGTAGGTCTATTCATAACAAAGATGAGCATTAAAGCTGCAGTTACTACTATAGTGATCAATAACACTATGGTCAATATACGCTTGTTTTTCCTTATTTCCATTGTAATCGGTACCTTCCTTAAATAAGCTATCTATTTCCCATGTTGTTATCAAGCGGCAATAAGACATTATATCTATTGTATCACTATTGTCTGTACAGTCCCAAATAAGCACTTATTGTCAACAAATCTCCATAGTTTAGCCACTAATGCTCAAATACCTTTGCATCTACATAACCAATAAACGACACATTCGCAACCGTTGTTCGATTGGGGTTATGTTCATCAATGGGATGCGGACCACCACAATTATAGTCCACAACGACTTCGCTACCAAAAGGAACTTTCGTCACACTCTTTGTACCGCAATCGGTACATTCTATGCCGCATCCGTCATTTACATTTGCAGTTAACTTCTCTATCTTGTTGACGACTAACTTTTGCGAAATTGATGAGGTTAACCACGGACTCCATGCAGCTATTAATATGCCTACAATAAGACCGAGTACAATGGTAAACGTCCATACTTGCAATCGTTGCTCCATATCCATCAACTCCATTCGCATTACTAATCATTTTTTCTACTGAATATCGAAATCATAATATGTGTTTGGAAAAGGCTCGTTCTTCAATACATAATGCCACCATTCTTTGCTATACGGCTTGAATCCATACTTCACCATAACGTCTTGTAGTACTTGCCGATTAGCGGCCTGCTCATCTGTTATAAGCTTCGTCGAGAAATGAGAAATTTCATCCAACAGATCATAAGGGCTACCCATATCTACTTCCTTCTTAGTATCAGAATAAATTAGCGTCAAATCTACTGTGCTGCCTCGTGAATGTCCTGACTTACTGGATAAATAGCCTGATTTAAACAGAGTGGCTTTATCAATATTCGGATAGAAATCTTCCTTCATATCAATATCATCCGTATCTTTGGACCAAGCAAGAAATTGCTGAACTGCTTTTGCTGGTCGATACGCATCATAGATGAGAATTTGATATCCTAACTCCTCAAGTTCATTACTGACTTTCAATAGAGCCTCTGCCATCATACTTGTACCAATCGCTAACGGTGTTAAGTAACCATCGATCTGCTTGCCTACAAAGTTATAATCACTATAATAGCGCATCTCAAATTGGGCGTTAGGTACAACTTCATCTAAGTAGACAAAACCTTTTGGTAAATCATCTTGCTTTGCAATGACTTCACTAGTAGCACTATCTTCCTCTGATTTTTCACCATCAGAGTTTTCTGTATCGATCGTTTCTTCTGTTTCTAGTTCTGAATCTGGATCTGAATTAACATCTAACTTACCGTCTAGTTCTGCCTCTTCTTGACCAGTTAATACTTCCTCAGTAGATTGTTCTTCATGTTGAGGAGGCATACTTTCGTTAGTCTCTTCATTAAGAGTCTCATCAGTTATTATTGGCGTTGGTTCCATTGGCGAAGATAAATCTTCTAGCTCTTTATTTGCTGAGCAAGAGACAACTATCAAACTTAAACCGATAACAATAAGCAGCTTTATATAGTAGATTGTGTTAGTATTTACCATGATAATTCCTTTTCTGTATTCAGTATTATTGTACTCAAGTTTCTCTTCGATATATCATGTAATTTTTTCTGTACTAATACAAGAGAAGATACATCTGTAACTTATTATTCATTGCTCCAATTCCACAGTTCAACCTCTCCAAGCTTTTCCCCCCGGACAAATGTAGCATCTTGTAGCTTCAATAACTCTTTCACTGGCCCAGTCACTACTGCACCATAAACTATAAATCCATTGTCTTTAAGGTACTTATATTTTTCTGGTAAATGATCCAAGCCTAGAAGATCATCATAATAGTTCTTCGGCTTAGTAAGTAATTTCTCCATATTGGTTAGCATCGCTTGCTCACTGTATGCTATTGAGTCAGTAGATAAACCATATGACTTAGATCTCGATCTAAAATTATCACTTACTGTTCTACCGCCATTTAATCCAATAATATTACTTAGTGTCAAGTTTCTGCCACTCGAGCCATAGCCTCTAGGATCATAATCTATGAACTCCCCTGTATATAATGGCATCCATAATATATCTACATTATATTCCTCTAACAGACGAGTTAACTGTTCTGGCTCCATAAAACTAGTACTAGAGAATGTAAGCTCGCCCACAGTTCCCTCCGGTAACATCTCTAATCTCTCCCACACCTTGGGATTCTTTTTAGCCGTTAATTTCTCATTATTACGTGGATCTTCGGGTAAGTAAAAACCCCCTTCACTCAATCCTCTTTGATTCGGTATGGTGTACTCAATTTTAGAAAACATATTAATAAGGCGTTTTTTCATGGTAGCTTTCCCAATGACAACATCTTCATGACCTACACGTTTCAATAGAGCGTACGTAAATGTCTGTGTACCAAACATCGATAATTTCTCATCCGTAATAATTTCTGACCCTCTTACATTAGGCACTTGCCATTCAACTGCAAGCTGAGCGTAAAATTGATTCTCCCTAGCGAAATTAAATTCATATACAATAATACTTAGTACTATCATCCACACAACATAAATGAAGAATAAACTCATGAGTACTCGTGCTATTTTCAACGTTAACGTAAATCTAGATTTAAATAATATCTTTTTCTCGAGTTTGCTATTCCACTCTGTCATAATCCCACCCTTTCTGTACTGCGAGCTGAGCTAATCGTTTTCTCGCTCGATGTAGCGTTACCTTCACTTGATCTTCCGTCAGCTGCAATGCATCCATTATTTCCGCATAACTAAATTGTTCGTATTCCCTGAGATATATAATGGAACGATAATTTTCAGGTAAGTATTGCAATAAATCTTCGAGTTGCTGCGTTAATTCTTTCTCCAGTAAACTCTCTTCTGGCAATCCATATGGACTAATTGAATTCTCTCTCTTTATAAATGAAGAAAGAATCGGAATTTTTCTAAATCGCTGTTGTTTGCGCCACTCGTCAAGATATACATTTCGTGCGACTTTAAATAGCCAAGCTCGTGCCTCTTCATCCCTGTACGTATGAATATGTATCGTTGCCCTAACGAATGTTTCCTGTGTTAAATCCTCTGCTAAACTTTCAGAACCACATAATTTATATAAATAAAAATAGAGCGCTTTAACATAACGCCTATACAATTTATCCAAAGCATATCGTTTGTTCATAGTGCCCCCTTTCTTCACTATACATTAACACGTTTAATCAACCAAAATGTTACAGTTATTCAAAAAAAACAATTAGCCCCATGAAACAAAAATCGTTTCATAGGGCTAATTATATAAATTCTATACTTACTAGATATCAGTTATTACTTAGCAAGCCACTCATTAACACGAGCTTCATTGGCTTCTACCCAATGCTTTGCAGCCTCTTCTGGAGTTGCTCCATCAATGACCTCTACCATAACCTCTGCCATTTCATCTGGCGTCCATTCAAAGTTATTAAGAAGCTCATAAGCATCTGGCTTATCCGTTTCCAAGCCTGTACGGGTCATCGTATGAATTTCCTCTGACTCACCATATACACCTTTTGGATCCTCAAGGAATTTCAATTCCATTTTGGCGAACATCCAGTGTGGTGTCCAGCTCGTTACGATAATTGGTTTTTCCGCAGCGTATGCATTTTGCAGCTCCTGAGCCATTGCAGCTGAAGAACTCGAAATCAGCGTCCAATCTTTTCGTAAATCATACTCATCAAGTACCTTCTCGCTAGCCATCATAAGACCAGCACCAGGTTCAATCCCAATAATTTGATGATCAACTAATGAACCGATTTGACCGTCTGTTAGCTCTTCAATACTAGTTATATCCATATAGGTAGGTACTGCAAGTCCAAGCGTTGCACCTTTTAAGTTTGGTCCAAGATCAACAAGCTTATCTCCGTAACGCTCCATATAATCGGCATGTGTAACTGGCTGCCATGATGCCAGAATTGCGTCAGCACTACCGTCTGAAACTGCGGCAAACATCGGACCTGCGTCAAGCTGAAGCATTTCTACTTTATAGCCGAGCTTTTGCTCCAAAACTTCCTTCATAACATAAGTACTAGCAATTTCTGAATCCCAAGCAACATAAGCTAATTTAATCTTTTTGTTATCACCAGATTGAGCTCCATTACTACTACATCCTACAAGTAAAGCTACGATCATTACTGCTGTTATCATCCATTTAAAGTTTTTATTCATGTTATTCTCCTTGTAAATCAAGATTTTTTCTTAATCATATGTTGCGTCACTCTGTCTAACAATATTGCCAGAATGACTATGACTAGACCGGCCTCGAATCCTACACCTGTTTTCGTTTGCGTGACTGCAGCGAAAACAATGGTACCAATACCTTGTGCACCAATCATTGATGCAATAACGACCATTGAAAGCGAAAGCATAATCGTCTGATTAATCCCCGCCATAATTGTCGGCAGTGCCATCGGCAATTGTAGCTTGAACAATTTTTGAGCGGAAGTTGAACCGAACGCATCCGCTGCTTCAACTAGCTCTTCTGGTACTTGTTGAATACCTAATATAGTTAAGCGAATCGTTGGTGGAATCGCGAAAATAATAGAAGAAATCACTCCTGGAACAACACCAATGGAGAAGAATGTAATCGCAGGCAATAGATAGACAAATGCTGGCATCGTCTGCATGAAATCCAACAATGGCGTAATTATTTTTTGCATTGTTTTATATTTGGCACTTAATATACCAATGGGTACACCGAGTAAAATGGAAATCAATGCGGCGGTAAGCACAAGTGCTAATGTTTGCATTGCAGGGTCCCAATAGCCAAGATTGACAATAAATAATAAACCAATTAACGCAAAAGTTCCAAGTCTCCACTTAGCAAACCACCATACTAATGCGGTAATGACCACAATAATAATAATCGCAGGTGGTTCACGCAATATAAATTCAAGACCACTTACAACACCACCAATAACGGTTTTCACGAAAGAAAAGAAAAAACCGAAATGTAGCTGCATCCAAGATTCTAATGTTTCAATCCAATTACCTACTGGAATTTTTGGAATGTTCATTGTTGCTCACCTGTCTCTGGAATCATACTACCCGCAAGTGCAGCTAGAACTGCTCCTTTTATTAATATCCCTTTTAACCTACCATCATCTGTAACAACAGCTACAGGCAATCTCGTTCCACCCATAAGCTCGAACAAATCATTCAACAATGTATCCGGGCTAACCTTAGGAAGTTCATGTTGAACAATAGACTCCAGTGATTTACCCTCTTTTACCGCTTGAATCGCATCCTCTGCCGAGATAACTCCGATTAGCTTCATCCCTTTATCAACAATATAAAGGTTGGATACACCTCGGTCTCTCATTGTCTGCAGTGCTACACGTGGACCACGATCAATACTTAACGTTTCTGGTTTGCGCATAATATGAGCAGCTGTAAGTACTTTAGACAAATCGACATCTTCAACAAATCGTTCTACATATTCGTTGGCTGGATTCATAAGAATTTCCTCAGGTGATCCAATCTGGACGATTTGCCCATCTTTCATTAACGCAATCTTGTCGCCAATTCGCAGCGCTTCATCCAAATCATGCGTAATAAAAATAATTGTCTTTTTCATTTGTGTTTGGAGCTCTAATAATTCATCTTGCATATCTTTACGAATTAGTGGATCAAGCGCACTAAAAGCTTCATCCATTAGTAATATTTCAGGATCATTCGCCAAGCCACGGGCCAAGCCTACTCGTTGCTGCATCCCACCAGATAAGGCGTCAGGATAACTATCTGCCCAGCTCATCAACCCGACTAGCTCCAACGTTTTCATTGCCATTTCACGCCGCTCTGCTTTTGGTATGCCCTGAATTTCTAACCCATACTCTACATTTTGAACAATGGTACGATGTGGAAATAGTGCGAATTTCTGAAATACCATGCCCATACTTTTACGTCGGAATTGACGCAATTGCTCCGCATTCATTTTCAAAATGTCCTTATCATTATATAAAACTTCGCCTGATGTAGGCTCGATCAATCGATTAAGCAACCGAACTAACGTAGATTTACCACTGCCGGACAAACCCATAATGACAAATATTTGTCCTTGCTCTATTTCAAAGCTTGCTTGATTAACGCCAACCGTTAGCTTCGTTTCGCGAAAAATTCGTTCCTTACTCCAGCCCTCATTCAATAATTTAACGGCTCTCTTCGTATCCGCACCGAAAATTTTGGTTAGTTTGTTCACTTTAATTATTGACATCTTATCCCCCTTTATGATCATCCGATCGCCTTTTTTCTTTTACCATTGTATGGGTTTTGCGTATGCTTGGTCAAAGCTCATATAAGCTAGTAGCGTGCGTACAGTTTTAACTTTACAAACTTATAGTACCGTTTACTCTGTTTAACATACAAATGGTCTATAAACTGGCGCTTTACTTCTAATGAACATAATGCTAAAACTAATTAGTAAGAAGTTGTAGCGTTTCTTATATGTTTATTTTGGTCCGCAGGAGGGCATTTTATTATGAAAGATTTAGAACAGTTGTCAGAAGAGCAACAAGCATACATTAATAAGATCAGACAGCGTGTCATAGAATCTATAGGGAAAAATATGGATTTGTATGGTGTTACACTTTCTATTGGTCATTTGTATGGGAATATGTATTTTAATCGTTCTCCTGTAACTTTGGATGAAATGAGCCAGACTATGGGTATGAGTAAGACATCGATCAGCACTGGGATGCGCACTCTTACAGATTTGAAGATGATTAACAAAGTTTGGGGAAAAGGCTCTCGGAAGGATCTTTATGAGGTTGTTCCAGATTGGCATCAGAACTTTACCGACTATTTTTCTACGAAATGGCGTAAAGCTGTTGAGATTAACTCTTCTGTACTTAAAAAAACTTTAATTGAAATTAAAAATATAAAGCAACAAGAAGCAGATGATGTAGGTTTATGTCAGCTTATTGCGCTCGATGAGGAAAAAATAGTTGATGCATTGAACTATTACAATTGGCTGCTACGCTTAATTGACTCATTCGAAACAGGAGCGATCTTTGATTTTATTCCAAAATCGGAATAAGGGGATTATTCATGAAAAAGAAGCTGACGCAATCTTAACAGCGCCAGCTTCTTTCCTATATTCTATTACCTTTCGCTAAAATGTATAATTACCACGCTTGGAGCACATCTCACACTTTCGTTAATTGCCTATTACGCTTCGTTGCGAAAATTCCAATCACAATGAATATAATCATCAAAACAAAAGTTATCGTTAGCGTCTTCCAGTAATGATTCATATCTACTGTTCCAGTAACAATACCAACGCCATAAGTAGCTAGCTTCCAAGGCGTCGAGTGCCAAAAGCCGCCAATTATTGAATCAATGACTAACCCAATTGGCAATGCAAAGATAGCCACCGCTAATGCAATACTCGTTTGAAATGCTGCACTTAACGCTACCGTTATGGCCATCACCAATAGTATCCAGACGAAATAAGTACATAGCATCGCAATAAAGTTAATAGGATTGACTGTCCCATATAGTATAGAAATATAGTACATACTCCCCGCATAACCTAACAATGCGCTTAATATACCGACAATTGAAGCCATAACCCATTTACTCATAAAAATTGCAGTTGCAGAAATAGGGCGTACATAAAGTAATGTTGCAGTACCATTCTGTCGTTCTCTACTAATCGAACCTACAAAGACAGCGACAAGTACAATTAATCCAACGAGCTGAAACTGTCCAGTAGAAGCAACTAATAAGTCTGCTGGCTTAAGCTCGGGAAACATCATCTCAAAGCCTTCAGGCATATTTCCAACAGCAGCCAATATATCACTCATATAATAATTCGTTAAAGGGTCACTTACACCAAGCGATATAAATACGAGTGGGATCCATATTAGCTTGAAGCTACGCAAGCAATCTAGAAATTCTTTTTTCAACAGCATATTAAATTGCCTCACTCGTACCAGCCACCTTCATAAAGATTTGATCTAAGCTAGCTACTACACGCTCTACTTTAACAATATCCGCTTGGAGAGCAAGTAGGTGTTGCATTATAGCTGCAATGGAAGGAAACTGCTCACTAACATCGACATATACATATACACCTTGTCGCTCAATATTTCTATTCGTACTATTACAGAACGTAGCAGCCGACTGTTCACTCGCAAACTGTATCATATATTTGGACTCTGCATATTTTTGCTGAATATCTATTAGAGTGCCTTGCTCAACGAGCTTACCCTCCTTCAAGAATAGCACTTGATCGGTCATTTTCTCAGCGTCATGCAATATATGTGTCGAATATAGAATTGTCGTTTCTTGCTGCAATTCCTTCAATAAATCCATAACTTCCTGTCTACCAATCGGATCTAGCGCAGATACAGGTTCATCTAACAAGAGAAGCTTCGGTTCGTGCACAATTGCTTGTGCAATTCCTAATCGCTGCTTCATCCCGCCTGAGAAAGTTGATGTCTTTTTGTGAACGACTTTACCAAGTCCAACATATTCAAGTGTCTTCATGCTGCGAGCTCTAATTTCTTTCGCTGCAACCCCACTTAGATTGGCTACTATCTCCACATATTCAAGCGCTGTGAGCCACGGATAAAACTGTGGGTATTGTGGTAGAAATCCGATCGCTTCACGAATATCAGCATAATTTTCAATGAATACTTTCCCACTAGTGGGATGCAATAGTCCTGTAATCATTGACATCGTCGTAGTTTTACCCGCTCCATTCGGACCAATAAGCGCCGTTGAAGTGAACGGCTCTATCGTAAAGCTCACATTATTCACTACAGTGTTGCTTCCATAATTTTTGGTAAGATTGTCAACTCGAAGTAAACTCATATTTGTCTTCTCCCCACGATAAAGTAAATAATTGAACCGAATAAACCACTCACAAGAATGGCCACTAACCATAACCATTTCGGTCCATTCGTCGCATGGATTCTCAGTAAATCAATAAGCGCAACGATCTGCAGTATAAGTTGAATTCCAATGATCGGGGCAATCAGTGCCCAGGGAATATCGGCAAGTTCTTGCATATTAACCCCTCCTAAAACTTTTTATATCTTCTTGATGCCGATTAACCTGCCTGCTTCACTTCGTTATCAAAGTCTGTCTTATAGTTGTAAATGATGCTTCAAATTAGCGACTATAGCTGTAAATTCTTTATCGTCTTTCAAACTATCGAACATAGGTTGATTACTTACACTGCCAAGCAAATCTCTCTTGATCGACATATCGTCACGAGGTGCTTGCGACCCTATGCTAATGTCTCGAGCAATCCAGTCGTCAAGCAAGTAGTAATATTGATCCCCACGAAGCGAGATTGGAAATACAATGTCACAACATATCCGATAATATTTTCGCAACATCTCTAACGCTTTTTCATTTTTTTGCTGCATAACGTAACCCATTGCCGCCTTCAAATAAAACACTAATCCCGCATTTTCATTTAATGCAGATACTTGAAATACGTCGAGCATTGCCTCAATCCGATGAACGGTTTCATCAAAGTGGCTACTATTATTCGTTTCCATTAATAAACTTTCCGTTGCACTTGAAATAGTACCTAGCATATATTGATACATACTTACTTGTATAATTTCTTTCGCCTTTTCAGCTTGGCCAGTCATACCTAGAGCCGTAGCAATCAACTGCTCCTTACCATAATAAAGACTAACCTCATCACCCAAAGCACGAAGTACTTCCTCAGGTTTACCTGTAAGTAACATGACATAAGCCTTTATCATTTCTGCTTCAAATGCAAGTTTGTAATTTGCACTTAACGAAATCACTCGATCACATAACAGCAACACTCGATCTAATACATCCTCTTTATTTGATGATATCGTATAATAATTCAAATATAGCTGAGCCATTTGTAGCACAAATGGAAAACATGAGTAGTATTCTGATAGTAACTCTTCTATTTCTAACTGAACCTTTTCGAAGGGCTGCTCGCCAAATTGTTTCGCAAACTTCGCATATATTTTCTGGGTATGCTCCTTCGTCATTTGAGGATCGTAGCCTAGTAAAGCATCAATGGAAATATTGAAATATGTCGCTAGCTTTGGTAACAGCGTAATGTCTGGATAGCTTAATCCTTGCTCCCATTTTGAAACTGCTGCCTTAGATACTCCGACATATTGAGCTAATTGTTGCTGCGTAACAGCCATTTCTTTTCTTCTTTGTACCAAAATACTAGAGAATTGAAAATTTTGCATGGTTTCCCTCCTTCTATTTCAATATTAATCCAATACTTGAAGGAATACTAACGAGTATTTGTGTATATTGGTGGTCTAAATCAACCATTGGTTTACTTTTAGTGTGTTAAATACGAGTTCTATTTGATCTTTCTTCATTTTCATACAAATAAAGCCTATCATGCAATCAATCAACATATGACCGCAAATAGACTTTTCTTCACATCGATATATAATATACCTCATCTATATTTTCAATTGCTTCTTATCTAATTTCCCTATAGCCGTATACGGCATTTCATTAACAAAGATAATTTCTTTCGGCATCTGAAAACGTGCTAATCTAGGGCGTAACCAACCATGTAACTCCTCTGTTGTCATTGCAGTATAAGGGATCAACTGAACATATGCCCGTAATCGTTGTCCAAAGTGTTTGTCTCTTACGCCAATTACTGCTGTAGCATCAACTTCGGGATGTGTAAGCAATATCCGCTCTACTTCAAATGGATAGACGTTCTCTCCACCAGAAACAATCATACTATCTACTCTGCCGCATAAATAGTAGTATCCTCTCTCATCACGATAACCCATATCACCAGTTTCGATCCAAGATGTATGACTTTTCCCATTAATACATGTACTTCGTATACAAAATTGACCTAAGTTTCCTATCGCAACTTCCCTTTTATAATCATCTAAAATTTTCAAGTTAACCCCTTCAATTACCTTGCCTACCGTGTAAGGGGAATAGATGAGATCCTCTGGCTTGGCGATAACTGTTAAACCTGCTTCCGAGGTTCCATACAGATTATATAATACATTGCCCAATTGACTACGCGTTGCTTCAATTAGCTTTGGATTGAGTTCAGCACTACCTGACGCAATACATTTAAGAGATTTTAGCGCCTTCGCGTTGGACATCAACATTTTATGTAACATGATCGGAACAACAGAAATAACTTGTACTTGTTGTTCTCTAATTAGCTCACAAGCCTTCTCAGTATTGAATCTACGTTGGATAATGACTTTCTTACCGATAGCTCCAAAAAGTAGCAATATCGCTATTCCATATCCATGAAATATAGGAGTAGCAATATACACATTATCGTACTTAATAAGTTTCAACCTTGAAAGTAATGCAGCAAAGGGGTTCAGATAGTTGAATAAGGAAGGTTTATGCGTCGCTTCTTTGGCATTCCCTGTTGTACCACCAGTTAATATGACAAGTTTACCTGAATTATTACGTAAACTTTGCTTATGTTCAAATTCGGTTGTAGACAATATATTACTGATTGCTAAACTGAAGTCATCATAACTTAATAGTTTGGCATTGTTATATGTAGATTGTTCGATAAATAAGCTAAGTTCGGGATCATAGATAAGAAGATCAAAATCTTTATGCATTAGCAGATTGTGCAGCTGTTCCTTACTTAATTCTGTATTAAGTAAATAGAGGTCTGCTCCCGAATATGAAATCGCATAAATAGCTTTTACTAATGAAATATGATTTCTACATAATATACCGACTTTTTTACCTTGAGTAAGTTGGAATTGCTCTCTCATAGCTAACGAAAGCCTATTAGATTGGGTGAACAATTGATGATACGTTAACGTCTCTTGCTCATCGACAATAGCAATTTTCTCTCCGTAAGTTTTAGCCGAAAAAGAGAGCAGTGCCATCAGATTTACTCCGTATTTTTGAATACTGAACAATAATCGAAAGATCGCTACAGGGGAAAAGAGCTTAATAGTATAAAATATATAGAAGAGCTTGTATACTCTCATGGCGTACCTCTCTTTTTCTTAAGCTTTTTTGCAATGAAAGTTTCCAACAATCCACTAAACAAAACAGAGGAAAGCTGTCCGAAAACTAACCACCACGGTTTATATGCTTTCTTTTTTGTATATATACCATTACAGATGATCGCTGCCGCATGTTGTGGAGACATTGCGGGAGACTTTTCATAAGAAATGGTCGGTACGATCATAGGTGTTCTTACTAAGGGAAGATAGATTGAGGTGGTCATAATACCACTGTTGTTAAGTTCTGGAGCAGCAGACCGTAGCCAAATATCAAAAGCAGCTTTCGAAGATTGATATGCCGCCCAATGGGGAAATGGGTATAATAATGTATTTATCGTAGAAATATTAATGATTTGCCCTTGTTTTTGTTCTAAAAGTGGTTGAATAGCTAGAATAAGCTCCACTGGAGCAAAATAGTTGATCGCCATCGTACGAGTAAAATCATGAAATCGGTTCAATGATTGCAGTATCGGTCGTCTAATCGAATGTCCTGCATTACTAATGAAGAAATCAAGTCCATCTGGAAGTTGATGTAGAAACGATATTACCCTCTCCCTGTCCTCATCCATTCGTAGATCAGCAGGGACAGCTGTTACCATCGCTTCGTTCATTTCAATTTTTTTCTTCATAGATAGAAGCTTTTCTTCACGTCTAGCTACTAGTATTAGATGAACCTGTATATCAGCTAACATATAAGCAAGTTGTTCGCCAATTCCCGAGCTTGCCCCTGTTATAAGAACCGTTTTCCCTTCTAATTCTCGCTTAAGCTTCTGCCGATTAAGAGTTGTTCGTGGAAACATGATATGTTCAATAAAACTATAGCTATGCATATAGACTCCTTTCGAACCGAAGGAAAGAATTTAGTCACTAAATACTTCGCTTAATACTTTCTCTCTATTTTCCAGAAAACGTCTAGTAATAATATAGTGCAATGTATCTTCATAGCGAATATTCTGTACCGGTTGCGCATCAAAATTCAATATTTGTGCATTGGGATATCCAAGTAATATCGGAGAATGCGTAGCAATAATAAACTGGGCATCATTCTCCATCTCTTTAATAATTCGTAGTAATGCCAACTGTCTTGCCGGCGACAGGGCCGCCTCTGGCTCATCCAGTATATAAAGCGCCTGTTTACCAAACCGATGGCTGAAAAGAGACAGAAATGCTTCCCCATGTGATTGTTCATGTAAGGAGCGACCACCGTAATGACGCAAACTTGCTGGCATTGTATCAAGATGTGAAGCGAAATGGTAGAACGTTTCAGCCCTCATGAAAAATCCATTTGTAACTTTAGGCATCCATGATAATCGCATATGATCACCTAAGACGGAGTGTGAGGCATCAACCTCATAATTATTATTCTTGCTTCCACCCGCCGTATTGAAACCACACTGATAGGCCATTGCTTCAAGAATTGTTGACTTCCCTGATCCATTTTCGCCAACTAGGAAAGTTACATTTTTTTCAAACTTAAGTGACACTAGATTTTTTATCGCTGGAATGTTAAATGGGTAGTTATCGCTACTGGTTTTATTAATAATTTCAAGGCTATGTAAAAACATATGATCACCCCTTTGTTACATCTAAAGTTACATTAATAGTTGCATCCTGTGAGATCGACTATTTAAGCTCTTTTTGCATCATTACATGAGGGATATTTTCTTCTAAAAATACGTCTGATATAACGGAGTACCCTAGCTTCTCGTAAAATGGCTGTGCGTGTACTTGTGCACCTAACTTCACGCTACTGAACTGCTTTTCGCGTGCTATCGTTTCCAATGCTTCCATAATGCATGTCCCCACACCCATACCTCTTACTTGCTGCAGTGTACATACACGTTGGATCTTACCGATACCATCTTGATTGCTAATTCTGCCAGTACCAACTGCCGCTCCTTCATGCAGGACAAGAATATGTGTACACTTTGCAGAAATTTCATCATAGTGATCTTTCTCAATCTCAACATCTACACCTTGTTCATCCACAAATACTTTGATTCTAATAGCAAGTGCTTCATTCAATTGTTCAATCGTTTCTACTTTAATCCAATTCATCGTCAAACCCTCTATCTCTAGCTTCATATTCGATGCAGAATAATCTTCCTGCATCACTTCGTTATTAAAGTCCGCTTTCTGAACTTCCTCTTCTAGTTTAACACAGATAATATGTCTTTCCTTATCCAATCTAGACTATCTATTTGGCTCCATTCATAGCGGCTGGGACAAAAGGTTTTTAACTAATGAAAAAACCGAACTATTATTGAATCTCTAACTTAGAGATTCGAAATAGTTCGGTTTTTATTGATGCAATTTAAGTTTTTTCCTAGCCTCTATGAACCTTCTGAAGGATTTGTACGTGAGTGATTTTTATTTTTCACTTTCTTAGATCCTGAAAGTGGCTCATTACCAGGATTTGTTGGTTTGGCATGAGTATCAGCATAATGAGGATTTTCTGGCTCGTTCTTCTCTTTATTCATCGTAATTCTCCCTTCATACAGCTAATTGCATCTATTCGTTTTGCTCAGTTTCATACGCCTTTTTGTTATAGTGCAAAGAGTCACCATTCAAATTGTCCATATGCTGTTGATTCAATTGTTGATTACCATGTGCATCTAAATCAGGTTTTTCTAGTTCTTTCACAACATTTTGCAAGTTTTTATCTATTCCTGGCTTGGCTTTGGTCATTGTTTGGTCACTCCCTTCAAGCTCTGTGCACATTCACGAATGTGCCTGATATAATCTTTAACTAAGGATTGAATAATGTCTGTTTGCTCATCTGCATGTACCTCGCCTTTTTCAACATCAACGAATTCAACATGGATCTCACGATCATCGACATACTTTACTCTAAAATCGAATGAATAGTGTGATCGTCCATCATCCTTAATGTGAATCAATAACGTATCCGAAAATTTCTCATCTGCTTGAATAGAACATTCACCTGATGGCTTAATAAATTCAGGAAGAGCATCTTGCCAAGCCTTAACTAGTGTTTTGGCGTCAATTGTAAGCACGTTGGTCTTACTCATTAATATCACCTCCATAAGTATTATGCCGTTATAAGTTTGGTCATATGCATGTCAATTTTACATTTCGAGTAGCATTTCAGTTGCGGCGACCTCTAAGCCATTAACCAATAAAACAATGCGATGTTTGCCAGGATAATGACGACGTGTAGTTAGATCGGACCAGCGGTGAGTTCTATTCGCCTGAAGTTGTGTTCCTCCCGCTACTGTTTTATCAGATAATAAAAACTTTTTGCGAGATACTTTTTGGCCTGATTTCACAAAATCAATCCCGTACTCCACTCTAATGCGAACGGGATCGCCTTGTCTTATAAGCAGCTTGTAGCCTAATAGACATTCTCCGCCAATGGATAACGTAGCTTGGTCTACCTCAAGCTTAGCATGCTCAATAATTGTACAATCATCAGACGATCCGGCATAACCAAATAATGCGAGTACTTCGGGATCAGCTTGTCGAATCAAAGTTCTGCAGCCATGTCTCACAATCCAGTCAGTATCTCTATTTTGTCCAAGCCAACGACGAGCAATCTCAATAACTAACTGTGGATGGTCTTTAGCGATATCATTCAAATTGTTAGCCACACTTTTACGTACATATAGAGATTGATCTTTCTTCAACTGTTCCAATATTTCAAGAACGGGTGCTGGATCTTTTTTGAACATCACAAGCGCTTGTCCCCACGGAAGTCGTGGTCTGCAGCCCTCACTTGCCAGTCTTCTAACATGTTCATCCGAGCTATTGGACCATAGTAGCATCTGCTTCATCATCCGCTTCGGGTCACGAATGATAAATGGTCTAACTGCAAATTCCGCCGAAGAGTGTGAAGTAAACTTCTCTAATGCAAGCATTGATAACTCCCAGTCCTCAACATCTTGTCCATATACTTCAACGAAATCTGGCAGGATAAGATAAGGAAAGCCACTGCATGATTCATTGACAATCAATAAAATATTAATGGCATTAATATATTCATCTGGTAAGTATGTTCCAAGTGATATTGTAATTTTACGAATTCTTTGTTTAAGTGCGAGCCCTTCCCACTCATCAACCAACACATTTTCTACAAAAGCATCAATTGAAAATGGTGGATACGCTGCTTGAATAATTCCACCAAACTGTCGTAAAAAGTTTTCGTTGTACATATTTTTAAGTGGTTCCGCCATAGCTAACACCTCCATTTAGTTTCGTACTACCTATAAGAGGTAGTTCAAACAGCGAACTTTTTGAACCTTCATTATATTATATAAATTGTATAAATTAGAAGTTTACGAGACAAGCTTTAACCCAACAGCTGCACTTAAAATCATGGCGATGAAAATAATTCTTCGATAATCTTTTGATTCACCGTACAAGATCATACCTAGAATAGCACCACCGGACGCTCCAATCCCCGTCCATATCGCATAAGCTGTCCCCATCGGTAAATATTCCATTGCATAAGCGAGAAACAGAAGGCTTGAACCAAATCCGACAAATAATAATACGAATGATTGCCAATTTTTATCGTTATTCAATTTATTGATCATCGTAACACCGAACATTTCACATAGTCCTGCCAATATTAATGATACCCATGCCATCAGTTTTCAGCTCCATTCTGCACTTTATCTTCTGTTACCATTTTCAAACCAATGACACCCGCTAATAGCAATAATATTAAGAGCATCTTACTTAACTTAAACGGTTCTTCGAAAAAAACAATTTCAGAAATTGTAGTTCCTGCTGTACCTAAGCCAACAAAAACGGCATATACCGTTCCTACTGGAAGCTTTCGTCCCGCCACAATTAGCAAATAAAAACTAATGACAATAGAAATAATCGTTCCTATCCAAGTCCAAACATCATAGGCATGTTTTAAACCGATAACCCAACACACTTCAAAAAAAGCAGCGATAAACACACTAATCCAGTCTCTATTCATTGAAACAATACCTCCGATTTTATTGTACTTAACAACAAAGAAAGCCCAAGAGACAACTGTTTGCACAGTTTCTCCCAGGCTTTTATCCTTCCGTGACACAGCAAAGCTGTGAGTTTTCTCTCGGACCAGACTAGCACCTACTGCTACGGAACCCTAGAAAACATTTTAACTATTCATTTACAATAAATTATACACATTTTAACCACTTTTTCAAGAAATGAATGGTAAGATTCACTAATAGGTCTCAAAATTATTATACGGAAGTCCTTACAATAATTTTTTTGCATTTTCACTTGAGATTGACGTAAGGTTAGGGTTTATAGTTAATCTAACGAACATCCAGTTCATATTCAGTTCACAACTTATTTATATACTTTATGTTGTAAACCAAAAAGAGAGGAAGTATTTACATGACAAAACCGAAACAACAAAAAGGATGGCAGCAGTTTTTACGATTAGTCGCGCAGACGAAGCCATCTAAATTATTAATAGCCATTGCATTAGTACTCAGTTTATCTACTGCAGGTGTTGGATTATTAGTACCACTATTCACAAAAGACCTCATTAATGACTTTTCAATTAGCTCATTAAATGCTGGTAGTATTACACTCTTAGCTATCGCAATTCTTCTACAAGCATTAGCAGGTGGATTCTCCATCTATTTATTGAATCGAATCGGTCAATCCGTCGTTGCAGGTATACGAGATCAGTTATGGAAAAAACTACTTGTGCTTCCGATAAGTTATTTCGATGAGCATGCATCAGGAGAAACGGTTAGCCGGATGACCAATGATACATCTGTTGTAAAAGAATTAATCTCTCAACATTTAGCCAACTTTGTATCCGGAATTATATCGATCGTAGGTGCGATTATCGTTCTATTTATTCTTGATTGGCAAATGACTTTAATGATGTTTATCGCCATTCCTATAGCAACCTTAATCTTAGTCCCACTTGGTAAAATGATGTACAAAATTTCTAAAGATACACAGGATGAGACTGCAAAGTTCACTTCCGTTCTTACGCAGGTATTGTCCGAAATTCGTCTTGTGAAATCTTCAAATGCCGAAAATATCGAGTACAACAACGGCAAACGAGGCATTACGAATCTGTTTCGCTTTGGTCTAAAGGAAGCAAAAGTCCAATCTACAATCGGACCAATTATGAGTTTAGTGATGATGACATTACTTGTTCTGCTATTAGGTTACGGCGGAATGCGCGTATCTTCAGGTGCATTAACTGCAGGTGCTTTAGTTGCTTTCATCATGTATCTCTTCCAAATTATTATGCCGATGGGACAAATGGCTTCTTTCTTCACCCAATTCCAGAAAGCTACAGGTGCTACGGAGCGGATCATTGCTATTTTAGAATCAGATGCTGAACCGAATGCAACAGCTGAAGTTGGCAATATGAATGAAACGATTAAAGTAGAACATGTTAACTATAGCTACAATAGTGATAGTCAAATATTGAAAGATATTTCCTTCGACGTAGAAGCCGGTAAAGTTACTGCCATCGTCGGACCAAGTGGTAGTGGTAAAACGACACTATTCTCTCTATTTGAACGTTTCTACACACCCGATGACGGGTTGATTTCCATTGGCGGCAAGTCAATTCAAGATTTCTCCCTATTATCATGGAGAACTCAGATCGGATACGTCTCACAAGAAAGCCCTATTGTGGCAGGAACGATTAGAGATAATATTACTTACGGTATTGAACGTGATGTAACAGACGATGAAATTAATAAAGTTGCCAAAATGGCCTATGCCGACCAATTTATCAGCGATCTACCCAAAGGTTATGCTACCGAGGTTGGCGAAAGAGGTATGAAACTATCTGGTGGTCAACGACAACGTATCGCCATTGCTCGCGCATTTTTGAGAAATCCGAAAATTTTAATGCTTGATGAAGCTACTTCAAGCCTAGATAGCAAATCAGAAAATGTTGTACAACAAGCTTTGAATGACTTGATGAAAGGCCGTACAACCATAGTTATTGCTCACCGTTTGTCCACTGTTGTTGATTCTGATCAGATTATATTCCTTGATAAGGGCGTCATTACAGGCAGTGGGACGCATGAAGAATTATATCAATCACATGACTTATACCGCGAATTTGCTAATCAACAATTGCACAAACTTGAAATAGCCTAATTGGTCAAAAGGGAATGAAGAAGGATGGCAATACACGCAATAAGCATTGCAATGCTTATCTAGAAATCATTACGGCGCTTCGTAAAGTAGCAAGTGAACTTGGAAAAGGTACAACGTCTACGATTACACTGCCTGTATCATAAAAATAGGGACTATCTAAAGTCATTTATGACTTTAGATAGTCCCTGTTCATTTTACAAAATCCATTCAGTAGATACTTTTGTTCTTACTTTTCAAAAACATACTAATCTGCTTCCCTTTAGACTTCTGTTCATTCTTTAAGTTAGCAGATGCTTTGCTATTGATATACGCTAGTTCTCGATTCATTTTCAAGTAGTTATTATAGCGACTTTGCTCTAACTCACCACTAGTCAGCGCTACTCTTATGGCACAACCGGGTTCATTATTATGGTTACAATCGCTAAATCTACATTGCGTTATTAGGCTATCTACATCTTCAAACGTACTCGTAACACCCTCATCTGCATCCCATAACTGTAGTTCTCTCATTCCTGGTGTATCCATAATAAGACCACCTTCAGGAATAAGCAGCAGTTGTCGATGGGTTGTCGTATGCTTGCCTCGGTCATCGCCTTCACGTACTTCATTGACTCGTTGCAGCTCTTCACCTAGTATTCGATTGATTAAAGTAGACTTTCCAACTCCCGATGAACCGATTAATGCTATCGTGTTGCCAGGCTGAATATATTGACGAACTGCCTCACAACCATCCTCTTCAATCGCTGTAATTACATGAATAGGAACACCTAGCGCTACAGACTCTACCTCACTAATTTTGGAGGCAATATCATCACAAAGGTCGCCCTTGCTTAATATAATTACTGGCTGCGCTCCGCCTTCCCATGCAAGAATAAGGGCACGTTCAATCCTTCTTACATTAAAATCATGATTAAGCGCATTAACAAGAAACAGCGTATCTACATTAGCAGCTACAATTTGCTCTTCAGTAACTCCACCTGCTACTTTTCGTGAAAACTTACTTTCCCTAGGCAGAACCTCTTGAATTAGCTTTTTCGATTCACCTGCAAGTTCTCGTACAACGACCCAGTCCCCAACAGCTGGAAACATTGCTCGATTTGTCGCCTGATGACGTAACTTGCCAGTTACTTCTGCAAGATATTCCCCATCCTCTGTATAGACATTATACAGATGCTTATACTCCGCAACTACACGACCAATTTGATTTCTCGAATAGTTCTTTTCTACTCGAAGGTTTTCAAAGTAGGGTTTCCACCCCAAATCTTCTAACTTCATTTCTTAATCCTCCTCGAATTATACCTATTTCCTCACATCTATTTAAAATAACCACACTCTGCATTTTCATAACAATCTCCTCCTCGAATTTATTATTTTTAGTCAAACGTTTGGATGGTCAACAATATTCTATGTCGCATGTATCCAAACAGTTAACTACAATACAATTCTATATATAACAAAAAATCCCTCTTTTTATACGAGGTTTTTTAGTTAATCCACTATTTACAAGGCATGCGTCTTGCTATTACAGAAGAAAAGCCAAGTAATTTTCAGATGAAAACCTGAAAATTACTCGGCTATATGTGATCTAAGTATATAACGATTACTAACTACTCGATATTCGAAGACTATCTCGCAGTCAAACCACCATCGATAACAAATTCAGAACCAGTTGAATAGCTGGATTCATCCGAAGCTAAGAACAGCACAAGGTTGGAAACCTCTTCTGATTGAGCTACACGTTTCAAAGGAATATGTTTGGCAAATTCCTTAATCACTTCTGCAGCATCACCTTCTGTCACCATTGGTGTTTCAATCACACCAGGATGAACAGAATTTACACGAATACCGAAGTTGGCAAATTCTATTGCAGCTGCTTTCGACATACCACGAACCGCAAACTTCGTATCTGTATAACCAATGGCTCCGGCCACTAATCCATTCATCGATGAAATATTGACGATAGAGCCGTTTTCAGTTTTTTGCATGGAAGGCAGAACAGCTTTCATACCTAGAAATACCGAAACCTGATTAATATCTACAATTTTACGGTACTGTGCCTCTGTCATCTCAGTAATCGACGTATTCATACTAATACCAGCATTGTTAACAAGAATATTTACTGGTCCGAAAGCTTGTTCAGTTTCAGTAATGACTCGTTCCCAATCCGCAGCATTCGTAACATCTTGTTTCACGAATTTCGCATTTTCGCCTAATTCATTAGCAAGTGCGTTACCACTTTCTTCGTTTAGATCTGTAATTACTACTTTTGCACCTTCAGCAATAAATTTTCTTACATGAGATTCCCCCATACCACGAGCTCCACCTGTAATAATCGCAACTTTACCTGTTAGTCTACCCATCATGCACTACTCCTTTGTAAATCTAATATGTCAATATTACTTAATTATATCATTGTATCCAAAACAAAAAAATGCATCCCGAAGTAGCATCATTTACTTGGTAACCAACTCGAGCATCTCCATCCAATTTACGATACAACGTTCAACAAATTTAATTACATCAGGCGATACAGGAGAAATTACGATTATGCTTATGCCCCAGCGAACTACAAAACTGAGTATCGCTGGCTTCGAAATAGGATTGGTGTCGGTGGAGGAATGTAGGTTTATAAAATACTAAGCTGAATGATCATCTGTTGTACCAATAGAAAAAGAACCTCTTATACCACTACTAGTAGAGGTATAAGAGGTTCCTATCAAACAGCTAAGATAAGTTAGCTGACTTCTTTATTTTTAAAAATTCCAAAGGGTGAACCAAGAGGTAGAAAACTACGCCCAAAATGAACATTTAGAACAGATGCCCCACATCCATATAGGGACATGATAGCAATTCCCAGTTCAGCATAAGCTGCAATAGTATGGAATATATGAGGTGCCACTCCAAATGCATCTAATGTCAATCCTAAGAAAAGAAAATCGATTAACACAAAAATAATAAATAGTACTTTATGTGTTTCCATAGCGCCGATCGTCATAAATAATGTGAAGATCAAATAACCTAGAAAAGCGAAACCTAGCTGCTTACCATCAATGTCGGCCGTCAATAGCGGGCCGAAAGCACCTAATTGGATTAACCAGCTACTAGCTACCCCAAGCCAAAAGAAGCCATACGCTGCAAAAGCCGTCATTCCAAATGTATTATTATGTTTCGCATCTTGGATAGCTGCAAAGAGCTGGGCGAATGCACCTAGAAAAATAGCCCATGGAATAACGAAACTGAGTCCCGATGTAAGACCAAGCTTTTGCGATGATGCAACAAGCGTTACTATAGCCAACCCAAATAGACCAATTGCGCTTGGATCTGCTGTAATGATTTTTACCGATTGTTTTGAATGTGTAGTCATAGTTGCCTCCGGTTTTAATTAAAATGATAATTTATTGTAGTCTGTATCGATCAGAGCACAGTAGCTTATCATAGCATAGTTTCCTTAAATTTTCTAACCATTCCCACTTAACAAGCTATTTTGTAATAGGCATTATTGCTCAACCTTCAAACCATCGTAGCGAAATCCTAAATATTCATATCCCTGCTTCTGATACATTTCCCTCGCTGTATCCTCACCGTCAGCCAGTAAAATAACCGTTTTATCCACGAACAGCTCCATAATAAATCGCTGAATTTGTCCGCCAACTCCGTGATATCTAAATAATTTAGCAACAAAAAAACTATCGATTTCTACTGTCTTATCTCGTTCAATCACTTCAACACATCCAGCTGGATTACCTTCATAGTATGCAATCATTTGCAGCTTACTCCCATCATCATATTGGCGCCGTAATAATTCTTGCTTCTCTTTGGCAAAGGTTTCGCCATATTTCAGATCCTCTTCATATTGCAGTTGCAAAAATGCCTCCATATTAGTATCTGAGACAAGCTGTACATCGATCGATGAATGTTTCGCGACTGAAAATTTCTTAGGCTCAATCGCATATAACTCCACAAAACCAATATCATATTCCTCTGTCTTCATATAATTAGCAATCTCATCGGACATGATTTTATTAGGTGGGAAGATGAATTTAAGATGTTGCTGACCATGCGCTCGATGAAAAGCCCGTAATGATTGTTCCAGTTGACGGAATGCGATTAACGTTGGCATCTGCTTTAACGCTATGAAATTACTATCATAACGGCACAACATCTCAGGGTAATGATATTGGCAGTACTGTTCACTATCATTTACGATGTATCCAAGTATATATGTATGTTCAAATGTTATAGTTTTCATCATTCAACCTCAATCTCCTTATTTTTTGTAGCTATCTACTATTATACACAATCAATTCATAGCAATATTTCCCCGGAAATTGACGAAACGGGTAGTTACAAGGGCGCGAAGCAGCACAACAATACAAAAAAATACAAGCAATCATCTTATTTCTAGAATTTTTTCGCACAGTTTGTTACTATTTTGACCATCTAAATGGTTCTCAGTGCTTGTCAAAATTCAAATAATATTACCGTGAATTTCCTGATCGAGGTATAAAAAAAACAGCCATTCCTATATGGAACGACTGTATTCCTTATTCCGTAAAAACCCCTTAGAATGAAGAGAGGCATTCACATTTTTGTTATTGCTCAACAGAAATTGAACTTGTAAATTCATTAATTTCTTTGGTTATTTCCTTATATTGTGTCCAATGGAGATAGTGATGACCCTGTAAGACTACAACTTTACTATTAGGATTATCAGTTAACTGTGTCTTATAAAAAGACACATTATTCTTGCCATCCTCTGTTACCTTTTCTTCTTTCGTTGTAAAGAATAAGACTGGAATATTAGAAGGGAACTTCATATTAACGGTTTTGTCTATATTCTCTTTTATTTCATTGGCTTCAGCAACAACGTTTTTGTTGTAACCCTTCCAAGCGGAGATTACCTTGGTCATTTTTAAATTTTCTTCGGAATAAGTGAAATCATCAGCAATAGGTAAAAAACCTTGAGGATTCATATATAATACTAATCTTGCAATTCCAGTTGGTGCCAGATAGCTTAAATACATTGGTATTGTAGGTGCATCTTCACCAAAATATTCTAATGCTTGTGGTAACGTTGGGTCGATTCCTATAATGCCTTTAACTTCCTCTGGGTATGTATTAGAAAAATACATACTGTAAATTCCAGAAATTGAATGAGGCATCAAAATATACGGTCCTAGTATGTTTGATTTTTTTAAGGCTACTCTTATTTCCTCTACAATGTTTTCAACTGTCCGTTCCTTTTTGGTTATATCACTCCATCCGTATCCAAACAGCTCTACTACTACTACCTTATTATTTTTTGACATTTCATTTATTAAAGGGTCAAAATCCAATGCAGGTGCTGATGTTCCAAGCCCGCTTAATAAAACTATCGTGTCAGCACCCTCCCCCTTTGTATAAATGTGCATATTTCTACCATCAACTTCAACTACCTCTCCTATGGGCTGGTATTTTTTTTCTTCATATGCTGTCATAACATTACTGAAAGTAACCCAAATAACAAATACAGCTAGTATGGAGAATAAAATGTTTCTTAGAACTATCCAAATTCGAAATCTTTTTTTTGCTTTCTTCATTACTTTCTATGACCTACTTTCTTTTTTCTAGCATATGTTACAAAGAAGCTAATAGAAATGAACCATAGAAGTATTTTAAGATAAGTCTCAAAGCTTATATTCCAATAAAGGTTCAAAACATTCGCTTGTCAGCATCAAGAAGATGACCTACAGCGGAAACGAGTAGCACAGCGTACGTTTTGGGTACGTGAGCACACGCAGGCTTTCGATGGGGGGCATATTCGACGTCGACTAAGCTACGGTAGCATAGTCATCGTGATCACAAGTGACTGTTTTGAACTTCCTCTCAAACTTCTTTTCTTTGTAGGTATATATATCCGACCAGGAAGAAAACAATAAAACTTCCACCTACGACCGTCAGCAATTGCTCCCATGGTATGAAAAACACATCCTGCTTATCCTCTGCGATATACATCATGGCAAAAGGCTGCGCCCAAGGATAATATGGAGCAAACTTCTCTGAATTCATGACTAGAATGGTAGGTATAGTGAAAATAACATTAACCGCAAATGGGGCAGCAAAAGACTTAAATAATGTAGATAGCCATAATTGCAGTGCAATGAGAGGTAATGTAGCTACCCAACCTCCAAAGATGCTCTTCACGATAAGTATCATTGGGAATGGTTCTCCATAATCCTTCATTAACCCTACGAAAAGCAATACAAGTGCATAGAGTAACTGCATAATAAGGGTAATGCCAATAATGATTACGAATTTAGAAACATATACTTTCCCTCTAGTCGTTGGTAAGGCGAATAATTGCTTCCACCCTCCCGCTTGATGCTCATATCTGCATATGATCGCGGCCAGTACACCCGTCATTAAGGGAAGAAACATTACAGCATATACGAGGTTAACCATCATAGAAGTGTAAATATATTGAAAACCTTCAGTGCCTTCCATGTCCAACTCAATATTCCAAGCAATAGCTAACACAAGTAATGGACCAACTAATATGAAAGGAATAATATTAGTTTTTTGTAGCTTATACCATTCCGCTTGCAGCAAATTAACCACTTAGGCCACATCCCTTCTATTAAAATCCCACATGCCGATAATTAATAGAATGATCGCTGTGCCTACACCACAAGCTACATTAATCAATGGATTATTCCAATCATTCATTAACGTTGGCCACTTCCATATGACCCAATCCGGCAAATAATAAGACATCATACATATAATTACACCCATAATGCCTATCGTTATCGTTACTCCTTGATGCTGACTAATTATGGCGATCCATAGATGAAGTCCAACTAAAGCTAGAGACGCTAGATAAGGATAGAAGCTATTCAGTAGTAGTTGTGACCATGGGATATTTTCACCTAGCCCTAATGTCCTGCCATATAGCAGTGTTAGAACGGTAAGTACACAAGACGAAACGAATAAAAGAATAGCAACGATTACAAACTTAGAAGCATAGACGCTCATTTTCGAAATAGGCAGTGCGATCCACTGCTTCCATCCGTTTGATTCATTTTCAATACTTGCCATAAGTGAAGTGAGAATGACTAGACCTAATATTAACGCCATTGGAGTAAAGCTCCCTACATTAGATAAATAATAACCCCAATCATCGTCACTTTGCGTTAACAAATAATCCTTTCGGACACCGTAATTGACCATCTGCAAGGCAACAACACCAATGGGGCCTAGTAGCGCGAGAAACCATAAGCCTTTACGCTTAATCTTCAGCCATTCAGCGCGTAACAATTGGGTTATCATCGTCTCTGCCCCTTTTCGGTCATTTGCAGGAAGATGTCTTCAAGTGAGCGTTTCACTTCTTCAACACGGTATACTTGATGTCCACTATGTACTAATGTACTAACTACATTGGCTACACATTGATCCGTTGGCTGTGATAAATGAATATGATCCTGAATAACTTCTAACGGTATTTCTAATTCTTGTATCCGCTCGCTAGCTGAAATAACATCACTGCATTGAATAATGATTTTCGCTTTTGCTATTTGGCGCATTTGCCCAATCGAATCCTGAAATACAAGTTCACCCTTTGATACTACACCTACTGAAGTAGCCATTTGATCAATTTCTGATAATAAATGGCTTGAGATTAGCACGGTCATCCCGTACCTTGCTGGTAAGCTTTTAATAAGCTCGCGAATTTCAATAATACCTGCTGGATCAAGTCCATTTGTCGGCTCATCCAAAATTAATAGCTTCGGCTGATGTATTAGAGCAGCTGCAATTCCTAATCTTTGCTTCATCCCCAGCGAAAATCCTTTAACCTTCTTGCGCTTAACATCTGAAAGCCTTACGATTTCTAACACTTCATCAATACGAGCCTTTGGTACATTGACTACTTTACGAATGACTTCCAAATTCTCATATGCGGTCAAATGAGGATAATAAGAAGGATTCTCCACTAGCGAACCAATGTCACGTAATATTTCTAGCTTGTTTTTCGTAATATCTTTACCGAAAACTTGAATACTTCCTGAGGATGCTTTCATTAAGCCTAATAACATCCGTATCGTAGTCGTTTTGCCCGCTCCGTTTGGACCAAGAAAACCATAGATTTCACCTTTTTTAATTCTCATATTCATTCCACTTACTGCTCGTTCTTTACCAAATGATTTCGATAATTGCTTTGTCTCTATAATATATTCCATGTCTCTCACCTCTTATTTGAGTATAGAGACTCAAGTTTAAAAGGAGGTGTGGCCCAAGGTTAAGTTTTGTTTAAAAAGGAAGTGGGTTTTGATAACGATGATTTTGCTAAAGTGGCGTAATCGACGTCGAATATGAAACGAACTTGGAAGGTCCGGTACGCATGTACCAACTACGTATACTTGCGTTTCACCGTAGTGGATGTAAATGAGACTGTCCTCTCTCTTTATTAGCAACAAAAAGTAATCAATTGATTACTTTTTGTTGCATTTTTGATAACTTATGAATAGAATATAGTTAAAGTAATGTATGTTTACTAAGTAGATAGGAAAGGATGTTTTTAGATGCCTACAAAATATGACGTTGAATCATTTCTAACTGAAGCTAGAACATATTTGAATAATAATAAAACTGACTTTATAAAAGGGCATCAAGAAAAACAAACATTAAGTAATCTAGGTATATCAATTCGAGATGCATTAGCATTGATATCCGAACTAACATATGAAAATTACTATCGTGGTCCTAGTCCAGATCATAGAAATTCATCTCAGTTAATTTGGGAGTTTGGTATTGAAGATTTTTTCGAGGAAGAAACTTACCCAAATAGTAGCCTATACCTTAAATTAACAATTCGACATACTAATAATGATTTGCTAATGATGTCTTTCCATCCTGCTGAAAGAGCTATGAATTATCCATATCGTACTAATATTTAGTCAGGTACAAAGGAAAGGTAAACCTTTCCTTTGTAATAAATCTAAAGGAGTGTTTTTTATGCCTAAAACATTATTCTGTCCAAAATGTGACTCTACAGCAAAATATTATTTAAGTGATGATGATTTTCATTACACCGTCAAAAATGAAATTTTTCAAATTCACGGTACTCGTGCCTTCTGTGAAATTCATAATGAGGAATTATTTCATCTAGAACTTGATACTGAAAATCAAGAGAAAGCGTTTGATTTATATCGAAACAAACACAATATTGTCTCCCCATCCAAAATAAAAGAAATACGAAATAAGTATAATCTTAATCAAAAAGATTTTTCTCGTTTACTTGGTTTTGGAGAGATTACAATCTCGAGATATGAAAGAGGTTCTTTACCTACCAAAACACAAAGTGATGTAATAATTGCTAGTGATAATTCTGATAAAATGATGGATTTGTTAAATCAAAATAGAGATAAAATTGATTATGACAAAGCTAATGAACTAGAAGAACTATTAAGACAAAATTTACATGATGTTAAATATGAAACACAAATAATTGAAAAAATTCACAATATGTTTAATTCCACTGTAGATATTTATTCTGGTTTTAAGCACCTTGATTATAAGAAACTAATTGGTATGGTCGTGTTCTTTGCACAACGAGAGAAACCTTATATAACTAAATTAAATAAATTATTATTTTACTCTGATTTTTACTATTTTTCAAAATTTGGAAGGTCAATAAGCGGATCAAAGTATTGTAGAGATTATTATGGGCCTGTTCCTAATAAGTTTCAAACTTTATTCGATCAAATAGATGAAATTGATACAATTGAAACTGATTATGGGAATAAGGCTGAGGCAAAAATCAATACAGATATTTCTCATTTTTTCACAGAAGATGAATATAAAATATTACTTTTTGTACACGATAAATTCAAAAACTTTACTTCCGCTCAAATAAAAGACTTTTCTCATGAAGAAAAATGTTGGTTAGAAATATCCAATAAAAATTTAATCCCCTATAATTACGCAAAAGATTTGAATCAAGAAAGAACATTAAATTTATAATTTTAGCTACAGTTAAGAGCCTATTATGAAAATAGGCTCTTAACATCCTTATCTCCTTTACTTATAATACGGTTTCTCCTCACTTCCTCTTCTCTGCTTGCGAAATTCCGTCGTTTGAACTACCTCTACGAATTTCTATCGTCAATCCCTGCTCTTCGGAATCCATAGACCATGACAAATTCATGCCGTTAACCATCATATCTACGATAGAGAGACCAATCCCCGCTCCGCTTTCATTCGATGGATTATTCATACCACCGCCATGATCGACGATAATAATCGCATCATAGCCATGTTCAGATTGAACCTTTAACCCAATATATCGTCCACTACTCGCATGTCGTAGTACATTTTGAAATAGATTATCCATAATTCTACCTAACCAGATCGGGTCAGCCTTCCACACAAATTCCTGCATTCCGTCAAGTGAAACATCTATCTCGAAACCTGCTTTCTCAAAGGACGCATACCAAGTAGCTATATGCTCCCGCAAAAAGCGTATCATATGAACATCCTGCATCTCTAACCGATATTTATGACTCATTAACAGTGTATAAGACATTAAGTTCTCGATTAACGAATCGATCTGTTCTACAGAACGTTGCAAGGAATGTACCGCTTGTTTACTTTCAACTGGCAAATCCAGCTTCGTTAACGAATAGGCATTTGACTGAATTTTTGTTAACGGTGTTCTTAGATCATGCGATAAATTAGCAATAAGCTCCTGACGAATTCGTTCTTCTTCCTGCTCGCGAAGCTTACTTTCATTCAGTTCCATTACCATATGATTAAAAGCATTCTCCAATTGACCAATCTCATCTGATCGACTAATTGATATTGGAATAGGGAGACCATCACCATTGCGGTTATTCATCGCCTTCTGTAAATACAATAGCCGTTTGCGAATGCTTCTGAAAAATAGATAAGAGATGACAATAAAGAGCATAATGATGATGACCACACCTATCATGAGCCATTGTCCGTACTGATCATATATTTTCCTTAAAGGCGGATCGAATGCCGAACGAGGAATTTCAAGCACAGCAAATCCACGCGTAGCATCATCATTGACAAGCGCAACGACTGTAAACGGTTCACCACCATAACGCTCTTTCATAAAGGAAACAGTATATGAGCTCGTCCAATAGGTAGGCACATCCCAAGTGAGCTGCCAGCTGCTAGCTAAATTGCCCTGCCCATCTACCCAAAACATTGAACTTTCTGGATAAGCGATAGACCATTGTGTGAATAGCCTATTCATCGCTTCGCTATCAATCTTTGTAAGCCCATTAATATCTTTATGCCAACTACTTTCTATTTGTGGATAGTTAGCCATATTAGAGTTAGAATTCTCCATTCGATTCTGTATCGTTGTCATAAGGACTGCACTCAACAAATATGCAAATTGAACAATGACGATTGCTGAAATAATAAGCAGCATATATTTTGCTTGTAGCGAGCCAAATAGTTTTCTCATTGCTTCACCCGATATCCGATACCGCGAATCGTTTCAATAATAGTTGGACTCGATGGATCAACTTCAATTTTTTCTCTTAAGTAACGAATATGTACCATTAATGTTTTGTCACCCTCAATATAAGTTTCTCCCCATACTTGTTCATATAACTGGTTTTTGGATAAAATTTGATTGAGATGACGAATAAAACATTGGAATAAGAAAAACTGCTTACCCGTCAATTGAATTTCTTCGTTCGTCAACGTATTCGTAATGCTTATATCCTTCGTATTAATTTGTAAATGCTGAATGAGAAGTATCTGCTCCTGCTTCTGAAAACGGCGTAGCAATACCTCAATTCGCGCTATCAATTCATCCAAATGAAATGGCTTCGTAATATAATCATCCGCGAAGCTGAGTCCCTCGATCTTATCCTCCATCGCCGTTCTAGCCGACAGCATTAGAATAGGCAGCGAATCGCTAGCTTTCTTCAATCTTTTCCCGATCGAAAAGCCGTCCAACCCTGGTAGCATTACATCAAGTATAACGAGATCGACCTGATCCACATGGCTCTCCGCACCTTCACCCGATTGTAGCCAAGTTACCTCATAGCCACGATCGACTAATTGCTGTGATACTAAGCTACCAATCTCTTGTTCATCCTCTATGTATAATATATGGGTCATTACGCTGCTCCTTTATAGTAGTTCTATGTGGATTAATCATACCATAGCATTCTGCTGATCCATTCGATAATTTAGCTGTAATCTGTACTCCTATTGGTGGTATTTGTAAGATATACCGATTATAATTCATATTCCCCATTTCTTCGATATTCCCTTCGGTATCAAAATACTATATTCAGGATGCTGAGCAAAATCCCCGCCTCTCGTCGTGGTATCTCCCAATCCAAAGACCAGTAGTACAAATAGACTTAGGAACGTTACTAACATTTGCCATCCCATATACAATTACATTATAAGCAAGGACACGAAAGGATGATCGACAATGAAAAAATTATATCGCTCAACAACGGATAGCAAGCTGACAGGTTTATGTGGAGGTATCGCTGAATGGTTCGGTATTGATCCGACTATCGTACGTGTATTAGTTGTTATTGCTGCATTGTGCAGCTTTGGTACTGTAGCTCTATGTTACTTTGTGGCAGCACTGATCGTACCGAAAGCGCCTTACAGCAATAATCAATTTACAAACTATCATTACTAATACAGAGCACACTAAAGGAGATTTGGACAATGGGAATTTTACAACGAATAGTACAGCTGACGAAAGCCACAACGAATGAATGGTTAGATAAATTAGAAAACCCTGAAACGATGATGAATCACTATTTGAGAGATTTGGATGAGAAAATTGCAGTAGCAGAGCGCGGAGTGCTCCAGCAGCAAGTTGAAGAACGAATGTTGCTAGGCAAGCATGATGAGCTAAGCAGCTACGCTGCCATGTATGAGAAAAAGGCAGTGCAGGCCGCAGCCGAAGCACGTGAAGTTGAAGCGCGTGCAGCGCTCGAAGCCAAACTACAGTATCAGGAGCAAGCTGATGAAACAGTACCTCTCATTAAACTTGCGAGAGAAGCAGCACTTGATCTGGAATTGCATATTGAAGCATTAAATGAAGAAAAGGTAAAGCTGCAAGCAAAGCGTACCGAGCTAATTACCCGCGTGCGCCAGACGCATGATAAATCATCATATAATCTGCAAGACAGCCCGTCTGTCAAAGGCTTTGAGCGAATCGAGCGAAAAGTGATGGAATGGGAGGCACAGCACGAGCTAAGAAGTATACTCCCCAATGAATACAATCGATCTAGTACCGAAGCTATTGATACGAAACAGCAGCAACGGAATGCTTTAGTAGAAGAGCAGTTGCAGCAGCTTATGCAGAAAAAGTAAAAACACATTATCACCATCAGTTGTTCTATTTCAAAACTATGTTATAAAAATGCTTTAGTTCAGATTAATATTGAAAAATCCGCTCCGTGCACCATTGCACAAGAAGCGGATTTTTTTTGAGTTTTGTGGTTTCAGTGCTACTACATTATAAAATCACTTTTCATTTACTCCAGTTATGAGGGTCAACATTTCCTCTTTACCATCCATATGTATCATTACGTGTATGGTTTCATTTTCATCATAGTTATTCGTTGAACTTGAACTTCTTATTCTATCTCCTAATAAATTAATATCAGCTTTAATATTTACATGTTGACTCGTAATTTCATAAGTCATTAGACTATCTTTAGGTTTACTCTTTCCAACATAGATAAATTGCCAAACTACATCAAAATATTTATTATTAGGTGATTTGCTAATAGTATACGTTGCTAGCCAGTTCTCACTCTCACCTTTGTAAACGATTCGATTATTCTTAGATGAACAACCTACCATTAATATAGATAAAATAACGAGTAGTAATATAGATTGCTTTAATTTCATAATGTTCACTGCTTTCTTAATGTTATAGAAAATAAAAAACAAAGATTCCCATTGCAATTATTCGATGCTATAGCCATATTCCCTTCAATGTTATAATAATTAGAGTAAGTATTACGACTATAACAACTTAGTTGTGCACAATTAGTTGCGAAACGATGCTTTTACTTCTTTATAATTTCTTTAAGAGGAGGGGATCAGATGGATTGGCTTACACGAATGAATCGGGCAATGGATTATATCGAGATGAATTTATGTGGAGAGATTGAACTAACCGAAGTAGCTCATAAAGCTTGCTGTTCTTCGCATGAGTTCCAAAGAATGTTTTCATTCATTACCAATGTAACGCTTGCGGAATATATTCGGCGTAGACGACTTACTCTAGCTGCACTTGAATTCCAAAACAGCGACGATAGTAAAGTAATCGATATAGCTATGAAATATGGCTATGAATCGCCCGTATCTTTCGCGCGAGCATTTCAATTAGTGCATGGCGTTACACCTGCAAAGGCTCGCCAAGATGGGATTGCGCTCAAAGCTTATCCTCGGCTCTCCTTCCTTATTACAATTAAAGGAGCAGAAGCGATGAATTATCGGATCGAGACAAAGGAGTCTTTTCAAGTGTTTGGCATGGAAAGAGTGTTTCAAACCAATGGAGATAGCGAAGCAATAGATACGCCTGCGCAGTTCTGGGGGCAAAGTCATGCAAATGGTGAAGTTGAGAGACTTGCTGCCAATTCAGGTGACTTACCTGCTTTTGTAAGTCAGGATTCATATAAGGTACATGCCGTCTGTAGCTATAGAAAAACTGAAGATAACACTTTCCCGTATATGCTTTGTGCATTTAATAATTCGTCTAGTAACACAGAAGGATATACTACCGTTACGATTCCCTCTCATACTTGGGCGATATTCCCTTCCGATCCATTCACATGGGATACATTTGATACCGCCATCGAGACGTTATACCGACGATTCTACTCAGAATGGCTACCAACGGCAGGCTATGAACAAGTTGATGGCATGGAGTTTGAAATCTATGGTGGCAAAGATGAGCTTAACTATGTCGAACTATGGTTCGCTGTAAGAAAAATCGATTAATTGGTAGAATAAGCACCCTCGCAATCGATGCGTGAGTGCTTTTATTTTGATTCTATTAAATTATTTGCCTCTGATTCCGTAATCAATTCATATTCGTTAAAATTTCCATTGAAGATGCTATCGTACGCAGTGGTTATGGCCCATTCTCCATTAATAAAGATCTCAATTATTCCATTTTCGAGGCGAATAACCGCAAATGGATCGACCTTCGAGCGATTATATTTAGTTATCGCATAATATTGCATGTCCAACTTCCTTTCCGGGGCTTTTCAAATACCAGTTTTACTACTCTCTAAAATTACATTGGTCTAAAACCGTAGCCTTGCTCGTTATCCCCTGTGTTAGGCTAGTTGTCATAGACCTCTTAAACTAGTAAAGTTAGCATAGAAGTTTTATAGTAGAAAGTTAGTTGCCTGGGAGATTTGGTTGGAAAAACCCGCTGAACATGCAAGTGTACTTGTCAGACGAGGCATCTTATCTGAACAGCGCATGCGGTCAACACAGCCACTTGTTTTACACTCAAACAATGGGAGTCCTATGAAAGGCTCATCTTTATTAGAAACGCTTTATCAGTTAGGGATCACACCATCGCGAAGCCGTCCAAGGGTCAGTAATGACAATCCTTATGCGAAGTCTATCTTTAGAACCTGTAAGTATCGTCCGAACTATCCAGCCAAGGGATTCATGGCATTAACCGAAGCCAGAACGTGGGTATTATCCTTCGTATGTTGGTATAATCAAGAGCACAGACACAGTGGTCTTAATTTCCTGACCCCAAATCAACAAGAGGAACTTGAAACTTATAATTAATAATACCATCGCTAGATGGAACGCGGAATGATGGGAAACTATCACGTTCCGTGCGAAGTAGGGGAAGAGCTGGAGAAAATCTTAAAATTAAATTTAGGAGAGATAAAATTAAATTTAAACAAAAAGCATTCTGCTTACATTTTTTTTATTATACATTTTAATTTAATTGGCTCCCTACAATTTCTATATATAGATTTATCACTATCAATGAAAAGACTTCCCTTCGATTTTACATTGAAGAGAAGTCTTTTCACAAAAAATTATACTTTAAACCGATGTACCATCTCATTTAGCGCATCCGAAACCTTCGTTAATGATTGCCCATTTGTTTGGATTTCTTCCATCGATGCGAGCTGCTCTTCAGTTGCAGCAGCTATTTCATGAGTACTTTCAGAATTTTTCTTGAACAATAAGGAAACTCTATCGTATTTATGTGTCACCATTGTGAAATCATCCGTTATTTTCTCTGAAGAAGTAGCTATTTCTTGTACTTTTCCAAATACACGTGCAATCGAATGTATTATTTCTTTAAATTGCACAGATGTTTCTGAGGTTAACTGCGCACCGGTTTCAACATTTATTTTAACAGTTTCAATAGTTTTAACAGTTTCATTTGTTGTCTCTTGGATATGCGTAATCAGTTTTCGAATTTCATTAACAGAGCTACTTGATTGCTCAGAAAGTTTACGAACCTCTTCTGCAACAACAGCAAATCCTTTCCCATGTATTCCAGCTCTAGCAGCTTCAATAGCTGCATTTAAAGCAAGTAAATTAGTTTGATCCGCGATATCATTAATGATTTTTGTAATTTCTCCTATTTTTAGAGCATCTTCTGCTAGAGAATTAATATTTTTATCTGTTTCTCCTACCGATTGTTGAATAACATCCATAAAAGAAACTATGTTTCCTACTGATTTCTCTCCATTATCAGCTTGAATACTAACGCCCATTGCTTCCTCCGTAACCTCAGCTGTATATAATGTCATTTTTTGCAATCTTTGTAGAGATTGCTCTATGGCTATAGAACTTTCATTTACAACAGATGATTGTTCATTCATACTAATAGAAACATCCTGTACATTCTCTGCTATTTGAATTGATGTAAGTTTTGACTCCTCTGCACTAGCAGAGAATTCCTCCGAAGAGGCAGCCGCTTGAGAAGATGAAATACTAATCTGTGTAATCATTTCTCTTAAAGAAAATAGAAATTGGTTAAACGAAGTAGCAACTTCACCTAACTCATCATTGTTTTTCACCTGTATAGTTTGAGTTAAATCACCGTTGCCATTAGCAACAGCATTCATTTGTTCTTTCAACTGGCGCAAAGGTACTAAGATTGCTCTGAGAAGAATTAGAACTAAAATCAGTCCAATAATAGTTGAACCTAATGAAACGGCTAGCAAAATAAATTGGTTTTGTTCAGATTGAGACGCTAAACTTGTACTTATTTCTACAGTTTTGTTATCTAGCTGCTCAATAAAACTATCAAATGAGGGATCCAGAACTTCCTTGCGAATTCTACGTTCTTCTCCAAAGTGAATTTTTTCTGCCTCTGCTGAGTTAATTACAATATTTTGCATTACTAACTGGCTTTGAGTCCAAAATTCTTCATAATTTCCTTTTATCGCTTCAATCACTTGTCGTTCTGAAGAGTTACTTGATAACTCAGATAGTTTATCTAATTGTTTATAAACGTCTGCTGACTTCTCTTTAATTTGATTAGCATATGTTTGATCACTAGTTAATAGCAATGCTCTTTCGTCATTCGAAAGTCCAGCTAATCGATATTGAATCTGTTTAGAAACTTTTTGCATCTCCGTTAAATTATTTAACTCTGCATTATTCTTTAGATTTTCAGATAATAACCAGGTTGAAAATCCTCCAATTCCAATAAGCGACACTATTAGAATTAAAGTAACAAGAATAAGTCTTGTTTTAATACGCATAATATTCCTCCATACATTCACTGTTAAAATTCCCTAATGTAATATTATAACAGGTTATTCAAATAAATAGATCACTATATACAAGAAAAAAATCTTGTAAAAGCATTCTTACAGAAAGAGGAGCTAAATTATACTACATAATTGATAGTATAATTAATCGTTTTATCATCCCAAAAGAAATGTTTACATATATAATTTCTCTTCTGACGGTTTTATTATCAAAATCAAGTCAGTTATTACATTGGAAGCAATCTGTGACATATCAGTTGATTTAGCTTTGAATGGTATAAGCGTGTTTATTTTCTACGGACAAGGGCTTTATGAGGAAGATTTAGTTATATCGAGGCATTCTTGAGAACGATTGGACAAGATAGAATGCTAATCATATAACAGCAAATAAACCGAATGAGATGCGGAATTCAATTCCCGCTCCCCATTCGGTTCCCTTAAATACTTTCCTGTCTACTTAACCTTCATTAATCTCCAAAAGCTCCATCAACTCACGAATTTTATATGTCGGCTTAATTGCTAGATTGTTTTCCTTGCCATTCGGATTGAACCAACAAGTATCGATTCCGTAATTAATCCCACCCTGAATATCAGAGGTTAAAGAATCACCCACGATTAATACGCTAGATTTATCTGTAATCTGTAGCTTGGAAAATGCATAATCGAAAATCCCTATATCAGGCTTCTGATATCCCGCTTCTTCAGAAGTAATAATCTGCTCAAATGTATGAATAAGAGGCGAATTTGCAATTCGTGATCGCTGCACAGCTGTGAATCCATTCGTTATAACGACTAGGCGACAAGCGGCTAATTGGGTGCATAACTCTTCTGCTCCCTCTATAAGATGGGATTCTTTACCCAAGTTTTCAAGATAAGCATCGCTGAACCTATGTGCATCAATGGCAAGTTTATTGGCTAAGAAGAGCCTGCTAAATCTCTCTACTCCCAATTCTGTTGTCGTAATAAGTCCTTGTTCTAGCTCTCTCCATAATATGCTACTAATCTCTTTGTAGTCTGCTTCATAATCCGCCAATCCCGTAGGCAAGCCAAACTGGGTAAATGTGTTATGTAGTGCATTTGTCTGCGATATACTAAAGTCGAATAGTGTATCATCAGCGTCGAACATAATAACTTCGTATTTCATAGCTACCTCCAATATTAATATCTTTATGTTAACTTACGAAATATCCCGAAAATCGTTCGACTCAGAATCATTACGTATCCCAAATTCTAAACCTTAAAATTAACAATATTAACTAACTGCACATTCATTTCATCAACAGACTCTTGGAAATCACGACGATACCACTCTATAATGAGTCCAATAAATGCATTGGCAGTATAGGAATAGAAATAATCATTGACCGCTCCTCGAATTTTCGTATTTTTATCGGATATAAAATTTGAACGAATCTCATCAAATAACATGTAATAATACTTAGTCGACACACCTTGAGATAGTACAATTCTGTAAAATTGCTCGTATTTTTTCACATGATGAAATATACCTACAGTCTTGGGATCTAGCTTCTCTACGTCTAGAACAGTTATATGTCGATAAGGTTCATTATAAGAATTTTTCAAATCTAACATAATTTCTTCGAATAATTCTTTTAAAACATCTCCTATTTCTTTATAATGAAAATAAAATGTGCCTCGATTAATGCTTGCTTCTTTACAAAGCTCGGTTACTTTAATTTGTGCTAACGTTTTATTTTTCAGTAAATTTAGTAATGCTTGATGTATATTACTTTTTGTTTTTACAACGCGCAAATCATTTTTATTCAAATATTACCTCTCCTTTATTAAACATTTTTGATGATATTGTTGGATATCATACAATCTGAGGACGTTTTGTATATTGAACGCGCTTACTTAAGTATACTATAATTTTATTATACAGATGTACAATAACATAAACTACATTTAGTTTATGCTTTCGAAATAACTTTTTGTTACTAAGAAGTATTTCAGGAAGCTACAAAAAATTTAGGAGGTTTCTTATATGAGATTACAAGACAAAGTAGCTATCGTAACAGGTGCAGCATCAGGTATGGGTAAAGCTATCGCAGAGCTTTACGCCAAAGAAGGAGCTAAAGTAGTTGTATCTGACTATAATTTTGAAGGTGCAAAGGCAGTAGCTGAAGCAATTAATGCTAATGGCGGCGCGGCAATTGCTAACCAAGCGAATGTTGCTGAATTAGCAGACTTAGAGCGTATGTTTGCTGAAACACAAGAAGCATTTGGCAAGCTAGATATTTTGGTCAACAACGCCGGTATTATGGATGGTATGGAACCCGTTGGCGAAATTAGTGATGAGAAATGGGATCGCGTATTTGCTGTAAATACGACTGGTGTTATGCGTGCAATGCGTATCGCTACGAATATTTTCTTAGAGCAAGGACATGGCGTTATCGTAAATAACATTTCTGCAGGTGGCTTACGTGGTGCTCGTGCAGGTGCAGCATATACGGCATCAAAACATGCTGTATCTGGTTTAACAAAAAATACCGCTTATATGTATGCTAACTCTGGCATCCGTTGTAACGGTATTGCTCCAGGTGGCGTAGCGACAAATATTCAATCTTCTATGACTGGTGTCTCGCAATTTGGTGCAGGTCGCCAAATGACTGGTAATGGTACAATGCCACGCGTTGGTCAGCCAGATGAAATTGCACAACTTGCGCTTTTCCTTGGCTCTGATGAGTCAAGCTTCGTAAATGGACAGGTTATCGCAGCAGATGCAGGCTGGACTGCCTACTAATAGGGGTAGTTCAAAACATTCACTTGTGATCACGATGTAATGCGCTGTAGCGAAGACGAATAGAATTAAGTAAATACAAAACAAGCCTCGAAATTATTTTCGAGGCTTGTTTTTACTTACTCATTATACATATAAAAATTCTCGTTATATGAGCGACAATTAACATTAAGAAGTTATAACACCTTTTTTCAGAATGATATTGGCATATAACGCACTTTCCCCAGTTGCAATAATGGCGTAAGCTTTTTGCGCTCTCTCGTAGCGCTGGTATACCGTGACCATCACACCGAATAAGACGTTGTGCATGGCTAGCAGCAGGGAAATTACCGTCTGCCAACACAATCTCGTCGCTATGTCCCATTTCCCAACCGTACAAGATGCAGTGATATTATTTTCTCTGGAAAACGTTGAAAGTCTTATTGTCACCGACCAACGGGGATCACTTGCTGGTATGGTCTCGCGCAAAGATTTGCTCTGACTCCACTCAGCATTTACTTATCTCACAAAGGATTTAAAACGGCAGCAGCTTATACATATTCGCGAGGCAAGATTACAATCGTTGGGGCTTCTTTCTGGAGCGTTATATACTCAGAGATCTAAAGTTGAGCTTGAATTGAATTATGCCAAGCAATTTATGGACTAGGTAGGATGCCCTATCATCGACGTGACGAATCGTGCAATTGAAGAAACAGCCGGAATCATACTTGAATCTATGCAATAGTAATAGTTATATAATGAAGAAGCTAGAGATCTCTAGCTTCTTCATTTCATATTACAAACAGATCCTTCATATAAATTGTCCAATTCGTCGTCCATATGCTACCCTTAATAGCAAGACATATGGAAACTAGAGGTGACAGAACTAACATGAAATCCAAACGAGCAATGATTGAACGGAGAAATACCGAGCGTCGGAGACTCCGGGAACAGAAAAAGAACCCGCCCAGTCTATTCTCCAAGTTATTCGACCGGATATTGTCATTCGGGCAGGTGTTGTTTATTATTTCCCTTTTCGTTGCTGTCCTCTCTCCTTTGTTGATAGACCCGCTCCCTGGGGCGAGAGAAAGAGACGCAGACCTCATTCCTTTTACCGCTGAACGGATTGCTACCTTTTTGCTTTTTGGCATTCTCGTCATCGGCAGCATCGTTGGAACAGTGCTTCTCTTTAAGAAGACGAATGACCACCACAACGCTCGTAAGAAGCCAGACGGAGCACGACTGAAGATCATGAAAGCCGCTTTACTTCTGTTCTTTGCCCTTGTTTTTATATTTTCAGCAATCATCTGCTGGGCCCAACTGAAGGCTCTTGCTGAGGTATCCCGGTTAATATTATCTTGATCCTTATTTACCATCCATCGTTATTTCCTGCGGTACGCTTTTCTTCGTTAAATTCCGACCTACTATAATAAAGGTTATCACACTTAACAGCAGCATACTTACACTCGTTAGTCCAACAACTGGTATATTAAAGGTAATGATCGTTGGATCAAGCAGGAGAACTAACACAATGAGAATGACACCAATGACACAACCAACGATAATACCTACACAAATATATAAAATAACTTGCGTCAGTATCATATGAGTAATCCCTTTAGGGGGAACTCCCATGGCACGCAGCACGGCAAACTCTTTACGTTTGGATAATATATTATTCATTAAAGCATTAAGCACTCCAACCATAGTAGAACCCACTAAAACGATAAGTACGACAATAAAAATAGCCCAGCGTTGGAAGAACATTTCCTCCGATTGCGCTAATTCTTCCGACAAAGCTGTAGCTTGCAGCTCCGGATACTTCGAGCGCAATAACGCTATATCCGCCAATGCTTGAGTCTCATCATTCGTATCAATGTACATCCTCTCTAGGGTTAAATATCCATTAAGTGGGCTTGACCACGCAATAAGCGCATTCGGTACTTGCCCTAATTCATCACTTATTTTCCCGATTCGATAGGTTTCCATCGGCAATACATCCTGTTCCTCTTCATCAAAATAACCAATGGTCACAGCATCGCCGACTTGAATATTATGCTTACTAGCCAAGTCCTGCGCTATAACGAGTTCGTCTTGTTGTACACCTTCCACCAAAGATGATGTAGCTGCTGAAAGTGAAAGCTGAATATCATCATTGCCCTTCATAATGTATTTCAAATCTGCAATACCATTAAAATAAACATTACGAATAGAATCGAATTGCAGTAATTCTTCCTTTAACTGCTGAGGATCTATTTGAGAAGTTAAAGCTAGACGATTATATAGTATAATTGGAGCTTCATAATATTCATGCAAAAAATGATTATTATTAGCATTTAATGTACTTAACAGCGTTGAGCCAAACATAGCAATAATCATTATTAACGAGATAGAAGTGATGGAAAACGTATTTTTCTTCACTTGAGGCAACATATTTTTAATAGCCAAGTAAACGTGTTGACCAAGCTTCCGATCTATTAGCTTGAAAATTATAGTTAGTAGCTTTGCAATAACATAAGGTAGTAACATGAAGCTGCCAATAAAGACTAGCAAAATACCAGCAAATACGAGAATATAAGCGGCTTCATTTTCTATCGCAAACACATAACCAAAAATATACAAAGTGAAACCTAAAATAGTTAACACTTTACCTTTACGGCTATTCCCCTTTTTATGTTTGAAATCCAACCGTTCATTGTCCTCGGTAATCTTTAACGGTAATATTTTCGTACTACGATATGCTGGAATGAGCATAAACAACTGAAATACGATAAAACAGGCAATAGTCATCACTATCATCGGATAATTGGACATTTTATCAGTTACCGGCGGTAACTGAAAAGCTTCTTCTGCCATTTGGAATAAATAATTCATTCCAAAAAACGATAAAAGTGCGCCCACGCCTACACCAATGATGTTCATCACTATACTTTGAAACAATATAATCGAGCTTACTTGCTTAGTTGTAGCCCCAATTGATCGTAAAATTGCGATTTGATTTCTTAATTTATAAAGAATGATTTCAAAGTTTGATATAATAAGTAACGATGTAACGACAGCAATTAACACGGACAATATAATAATGTAAATGTGCAACGTTCGCATATTCATTACAACGACTTCATTTTCTTCCTGCAAATCAATCCTAAGCTCAGCATCAATTTGCTTTAATTGATCAACAACAAGTAACGGATCGGTACCTTCCACAAGCTTAAGCATGAGACCTTTCGCTTGCTCTTCACTTTTCATAAATGGCTTCAAATGGCTGGGATGAACAATAGCAATACTTACATCGTTAACACTATCTTCTAGCAGTTCAGAGACATGTAGCGTAATCCCTGCAATGCTAAGTTCATCACCTACGGATACCTTCAAAAACTGTGCCAACTCTTGATTGAGAATAATAGTAGACGGTGTTATCTCTGAGTTGAATTTGTAGGTGCTTTTCGTAAGCTCATTACTCATGGTACCGACGGTAAATTCTTTCATATTCACTTTATCGAAATGGAGAAATGTATGTAACACTTGGGCAGATTGTTCGATTTCAGGGAGAGCTAGAATTTGATCAATTTTGTCCTTTGTTAACACATATGGTTGCCCTGGAGCATAGGAAACCAGTATATCGGCTTCTCCAAACATCTCTTTAAATGATTGCTTCATCGCAGCTTGAGCATTAATAGAGTACATGAGCATCGTCAAAATTAGCATAGTTGAAATAACAATACTAATAATAGAAGTCGCAATCAGCAAGCGATTAGCTTGAAATAAACGTAGCGCAATTCCTCTTAATGACTTCATCTCTTATCACTGCCTTCTGTCATCGCCTTAAAGATGTTAAGGATATTGACTAAGTCCTGTTCACCATGGCAATGATACTCGTCCCAAATTTCACCGTCATGAAAAAATAATACGCGATCAGCATAAGTCGCTACCGCAGGATCATGTGTTACTAATAATATCGTTTGCTGCAATTGATCCCGCATGGTTATAAAGACATCAAGTATTTCTTTTGACGTATTGTAATCCAGATTACCTGTTGGCTCATCCGCTAATAAAATAGGAGGGTTCGCAATAATGGCACGCCCAATGGCCACCCGCTGTTGTTGACCACCAGATAATTGAACTGGTCGATGACGACGCCACTCTGTTAAACCAAGTAGGCGCAAAACTTCATCTAATCTAGCTTGAATCGTTTTCTCTGATTCCCCTTGTAAAATAAGTGGGACAGCAATATTATCTTCTGCCGATAAATCTTTTAATAAATTATAAGATTGAAAAACAAAGCCTATATTTTTCCGACGATATAACGAGGCTGCGGGCTCTTCGAATATATGATGATTCGCTTCACCATTTAATAGAATCGTACCAGATGTTGGTTTATCTAAAGCACTTAATATATTGAGCAGCGTACTTTTTCCAGACCCACTCGTGCCCATAATGACAACAAACTCACCTTTTTCTAACTTAAACGAAACATCCTTTAATGCGTGTACAAGATGACCTTGTCCTTCATACGTTTTCATTAATTCTACAACTTCCAATATCGTTTCCCCCATGTTTACACCCCATCTATCCGTATTGATAAGCATCGTGTTTTTCTTGACCGTTTAATTGATAACTTTGGTGCCATTAGCTTACCACAAATATGCATTTAATTGCATTAATTGTAATAAAATGATTATATTTTTCGACCTGCAAGGATGATGATGACTTCACTATTGTGACATCGCTACTTTTCCCAACGGAAAAAACGCAAGGCACATATGACGCAAACGATCGAAAAACCTGCAAGTACAACCCATTCTGTTCCAAACGCTGTAAGTGATTCACCACTCCAAACACCTGAAGTTAATAACGTAATTTAGCAATAGAAAAAGCCAAGAAATATCCGAAATTTCCTAGATATTTCTTGGCTTTTTGGTTAATTAAGAAGGTGCTGATCTTATAAATTATTTAAAGTAAGAGGTTGTAAGTGGAATGAACACCGCACCATCCGACTTGGCATCGCCTGTCACATATATCGATTTAACGCCGCCGATATCTACTTCTATTGTTACAAGACCATCACTAACCTTTATCACATCGACCTGCTTCAAAATAGTATTTTTATCAGTATCCTTGATTGTAAGCTCCTCTATGTCTTCACCTACCGCTGCGATCTGGAGATAAAGCTTCTGATACTCTTTATTCGGATCAAGTGTAAATCCGCTGCCTCGATTCCCGCTAGCATTGTCAAAGTAAGCCTCTTTGTAATCTTTGTCCTTATAGACAGTTTGAGCAGGATCCTTCGTATGATACATAGAATTAAAGCCTTTAGCAATCGAAATGCCGTCAACTTTCTCTCCGAAAACAATCGTTCCTGTTGCTTGATCGTAATCAACAGCTACACCAAGTGCATCCGCTATCGCACGAGCTGGTACATAATTTGCGTTATTATACAAAATTGGAACGATAGCATTACCTTTAACATCTCTTAGCTGAACAGGTGTGCCATCTACTTTCACCTTCACATCTGGATTCAGATAGGCCTTAATATCCTGCAGCTTGGTTGCAGCATATGCGCCTGTACCCATACTAGCCAACATAGCAACACTGATCACTGCAGCAAATACTTTCTTCTTCAATTTCCTCACGCTCCCGGCAGGTAATTTTAGTTATAAACTCCAACAATATACTATACAAAAACTGTATTGAATACAAGCGTAGTTTGAACTAATTCCCTATGTCGTTTGAACTAATAGCGTCAGATTATATGATCTTGAGAATGGACTCTTTTACAATGAAAGATATTAATTTCTCACAGAAATTTTTTCTTGTCGAATCTTAAAGAATAACGTTTTATATCCTCCCACTATAAGTAGAGTGATATAGCTCATTAACGAATTCTTAGTCGGAGAAACTCCACTATACATTTATCCCTATGGCGCTAGCCGACTTGTTTGATGCAGACCTCATATTGGATAAAGAAGCGCGACCAGCGAAATATTGGAAGTAGCATTATCGGACCGTAAACTATCAACCTATGTGAATGCGATGCTGGACTTTAGTCGAGGCTCGTTACCTGCCCACAGTCTGTTCCAAAATACGGAAAAATTCGTTATAATATAGCAAAGTCTTTTGGAGGAGCCACTGATCATGAATTACGAACATAAAGTACAGAGGGAAGTTGCCGACTGGGAGCAACAAATGTTCAAACCGCCGGGATGGCTGGAAAAAACATCGAAAACAATCGGCAATCGAATTAATCATTTGATTCCCCCGAAGGTGCACAGCATCATTACGACCACCATACGATCGATCGTGCGTACGGCACTGTTCGGAGCGGAATATACACCTAGACGTCCCGTGCATCGTAATTTGGAATTGGAGTCTGCAGATCAAGAAGCAAAAGAGTTGTTTGCCCTGTACCAAAAAATTGCAGTTGCCGAAGGCGCAGGAACGGGAGCAGGCGGTATTATGTTTAGCATGGTAGACTTTCCAGCTTTAATTGCGATCAAGATGAAATTTTTGTTCGAGCTGGCGCATGTTTACGGTTATGATACCAAACATTTCTCGGAGCGTGTATTCATTCTTAAAGTATTTCAAATGACTTTTTCGGGACCGGAAAACCGTGTTAGGTTGTTGGATTCCATCAAGCATTGGCATATCGAAAAGGAACAATGGCTCTCTGACGCTGAATATTCCCGTAATATGGACTGGGAAACATTTCAGATCGAGTATCGCGACGCCATTGATTTCCGAAAAATACTGCAGATGGTGCCTGGAATCGGCGCTATCGCAGGTGCATGGGCGAATTATACCATTCTTGAGGAACTACGCGAATTCGCCATGAACGCTTACCGTCTGCGAAGATTACACGATGATTTCGAAGTTCTGGGGTAATCATTTCTCTGCCGCCATATATCTCCACAAATTCATTTACAATAAAAACAGGATAAACTATAAAAAAGACTGTAGCCAAACTCAAATTCGAGTTTGGCTACAGTCTGAACCTTACTTCAACTATAGCAGTAAATTATTCATTAATTAGAGTCTCTAGCGCTACAATAATCATGTCATTAAATGTTGTTTGACGTTCTTCCGATGTTGTTTCTTCACCTGTAATAACATGGTCGCTCACTGTCATAATACTTAAAACATCGATGTTGTATTTTGCTCCAAGTATATAAAGAGCTGATGTCTCCATATCTACACCTAACACACCGTAATCTGCTAACTTATGGATCATGGATTCATCATCCTCATAGAATGAATCCCCAGTGTACACATTACCTACATGAACCTTCAAATCATCATTTTTTTGCGATAAACGATAAGCTCTCTCAAGAAGAGTAAAGCTTGCGTTTGGTGCATAATTAATTTGTGGGAAAATGAGATTTTGCATATTAGAATCATTTGTAGCTGCCATTGCCATAACAACGTCGCGGATTTTCACTTCACGCTTCATGGCTCCGATTGTACCGATGCGAATAATATTTTTCACACCATAATCTTTAATAAGTTCAGTAGCATAAATACTCATGGAAGGAACACCCATTCCAGATGATTGAATAGAAACCTTATGCCCTTTATAGGTTCCCGTATATCCATACATTCCGCGAACCGTATTATGACACTCGGCACCCTCTAAAAAAGTGTCTGCAATATACTTAGCACGAAGTGGATCTCCTGGCATCAATACATTTTCCGATAATTGACCTTCTGTTGCATTTAAATGAATACTCATAATAATTCTAACCTCCAAATAATTAATATAATATTCCTATTGTATTTACTGTTGCTTCTTCAATTTTGTTGATGAATAAATCCAGGCTAACACTAAACCAACTGCAAATGTTAGTATTACTCCTAGACTGTTACCTTCGAAAATCCCTTTCGCAAACGGGGCAGGGAATATTGGATTTGTTGTAAATAGAAGTCCCACGATAACACTCACAAACCAGATCGTTACATTCCCTTTATCGACAGAAATATTGTTATCACCTGAAATGATATCAGGGTCATATCCTTGCTTTTTGCGAAGGATAACGTAATCGGCCACGAATATAGATGTCCAAGCTGCCAAGCCAATTCCGACAACTCCTAAAAACATTTGGAACGAACCTAAGAAGTCGCCATTGATGAACAACACATAACTCGGAAGCAATACCATGATTACACCATGGAAAATAATCGATGTCCGCTCTGATATTTTTATATTTGTAGCTTCCAAAGCATTTCGTCCAGATCGAAGTGAAATAACTGCCGGTGGAATGATTCCGCCCAGCGCTGTAATAAAGTATGGAATAACCATCCATTTAGGCATTTGCAGAGCTAATGCCGCGATTGGATCCGCTGAACTAACTAGCTCTGGATTCGTTGCATTCATTAAAATACCCAAAAACATAATAACAAATAGTGGCGCTGCTGATGCCACCGTTGTTGTCCATAAAATCGATTTATTCGAAGATTGGGGACTTTGGTAACTAGAGTAATCACTCGCAACCATAGCCCAACTAAGCGCAGAACCAGCAATGATGATAGATATAGCAGGTAATACGCCGCCAATCCAAGATCCATTTGGCATATTCACAAGCGCTGACCAGTCTGTTTGTGGAACTAATATCACCAATACAACTACCGTTAGTCCACCAAAAATATAGGTGAATATCGTTTGCACTTTTACAAGTGTTTCTTGCTTTACAAGAGATAATGCCATAATTACAATCGCAAGAGCGATTAACCCAATGATTTGTGTTATCGTTGTTACTTCAAATCCAATCGAAGTAACAATGGCATTAATAGAGAAAATACCAGTAGGAACATTACCGACACTCAACCAACCAATTAAACAAATCCATGCGAGTACTGCTGGAATCAAGTTTCCTTTTGAGCCAAAAGGTGCTCGGGATAACACAAACGTCGGTGCTTTTCCTAGCTTACCAGGTAAACTAAGATATCCAATAAGTATAAACGATGCTGCCCCAAAAAATGCAGCTATGACGGATTGAATAAAGCTAAGACCATAACTTACAACAATCCCTCCGTACACCAACCCCATTATACCTATATTTAATGAAAACCATATCCAAAACAATTGTTTAGGTTGTCCAACTCTTTCACTTTCTGGAATTAAATCAGGATGCTTTTCACTCATACTCTTCGCCTTCTTTCTCTTTTATTATTTATAAATATTTAATTTTATTTCCGCAAACTGCTGAGGCACGTAGAATTTATTAAACAGTATTGGATAAGACTCATTACTGTAAATACTTTCCGTTAGTAAAAAACAATTATTTCGACCAAATAAGCTATCTTTTCGATTAATTATATTAACAGTATTGGTATACTTTATTTCAATTTCTCCATGAATCGCATTCACATACGCTTGGTTCTCTGTAAAATCCAGAAGTAGCTCCTTATTATCTAAGTCCAACGATAACTCTTCTACCATTTCCATCGATATAAAAGTAAAAGCATAGCCTACTAACTCGTCCTCTTTATAATAAAAACGCTCTATAGCTACTACACAAGATGAATCATTTTTTAATACTTGTTTCGTGTATTCTGTTCCCGTGTCCATATAATATTGTATATCGATTCGATCAAATGTACTTATATGGCACTTATGCATCGGGTTGCTTAATTTTTCTAATTGAACAGCATCTTGTTTTTTGAAAAAGGAATCACTCAAAAAGTTTCCTTTCCCGTGTATATTTCTTACTATTCCATCATCTTGCAAAAGTGCTAAAGCTTGTCTTAAAGTTGAACGACTAACCCCTAGTCTTTTTGCTAAATCCGGTTCTGAAGGAAGCCTGTTTTCAACAGAATATTCCCCTTTTATAATTTGCAGAAGAAGTTCGTCGTATACGTTTACATAACGGGGTCTTTTCAATTTATTTGATATATTGTTATTCATATTATTCCCTTTATTTTAGAATTTTCAAGAATGAATCACCGTTTTCAGGCATTTCTACAGCAAAATTATGTGCTATAGTTGCACCAATATCGGCAAACGTGTCGTTTTCAGGTAATTTTCCGGATCCCTGTAATCGCTTAGAATACGCCAATACCGGAATATATTCGCGTGTATGGTCCGTACCACGGAATGTCGGGTCATTGCCATGATCAGCTGTAAGAATTAATAAATCATCTTCTTGGATTAGATCAAATACTTCATCTAATCGTTTATCAAATTGCTCTAATGCTTTTGCGTAGCCTTCTGGGTCACGACGGTGTCCGTATAATGCATCAAAATCAACTAAATTTAAGAAGCTTAAGCCTGTAAAATCCTTCTTGATGACTTCTAATAATTTGTCCATACCATCCATATTACTTTTCGTAAGAATGGATTCTGTAACTCCTTCCCCATCAAAAATGTCATCGATTTTCCCGATAGCAATGACATCAAATCCGCCATCCTTGAGGCTATTCATAACTGTTTTTCCAAAAGGCTTTAAGGCATAGTCATGTCGATTGGGCGTTCTCGTAAAGTTCCCAGGTGTGCCAATATACGGTCTCGCAATAATACGGCCAATTAAATAAGCAGGATCTTTTGTGATTTCGCGAACCTTTTGACAAATATCATATAATTCTTCTAGTGGGATGATTTCTTCATGAGCTGCAATTTGTAGAACAGGATCTGCAGATGTATATATAATCAAATCCCCAGTATTCATTTGGTGCTCGCCAAATTCATCGAGAATAGCAGTTCCGCTTGCAGGTTTATTAGCTACTACTTTACGTCCTGTGATTTCCTCAATTTGTTGAATTAATTTATCAGGAAATCCATTTGGAAAAACATTAAAAGGTTTATCAATATTTAAGCCCATGATTTCCCAGTGACCAGTCATCGTGTCTTTACCTATGGATCTTTCTTGTAATTTAGTGTGATAGGCAAGAGGCTGATCTGAAACAGGCACACCTAGTATTTCATCAATGTTTGATAGGCCTAATTTCGCTAGGTTGGGTAAGTTCAAACCATTCATATGTTCGGCAATATGTTGCAGAGTATGTGAGCCAACATCATTAAATTTAGCTGCATCTTTTGCTTCACCAATGCCCACTGAATCCATAACAACTAAATGGATACGCTTGAATGTCTTCATGCTACTTTTCCTCCTAAAATTTTTTTTGATGGAGCTGAATGTGCTTTCAGAGCGATAAAAATGTCACTTCGAAAGCATTCACTAAAATTTCATTTCTTATTATAGTTTAAAGCAACTGGATTATTTCTTACAAAGCACTTTTCAATGTCATTCAATTCAACTTGTATGTTTTTTATACAAGTTTAAAATATCATACTTTCTTCTCTAATGCAAGCACTTTCATAAGTTCACAAAAGTTATACTACTTGTTGTTTCGAAACTAATTTAGCGGAAATAAAGCCGATCGATAATCAGGAGGAAATCCCGAAAATCGGTCGGCTCAGCGGCAATCTTATTGGGATAAGTGGCAGACTTTGTGTGTGGAATTGGAAATGATCTCGTTTTTTCTTATTCCAAATCATTGTTTTCTTGTTTAATTTGATCTATTCGCTTTTTTCCCCATTCATACATCATCTCTACGATCGGTAATAACGTCATTCCAAGTTCAGTCATTGAATATTCGACTTTCGGTGGAACTTCTGGATACACTTCTCTATGAACAATTCCATCTTCTATCAGATCACGTAATTGGTTTGTTAATATTTTATGGGATACTTTCGGGAAAAGTCTCTGAAGTTCACTGAAGCGATGTGGTCCTTCTACACCTAAATGCCATAAAATAACAACCTTCCATTTTCCGCTAATAATCGATAAGGTAAGTTCTTTTTCACAATGATAATCATGATTTAATATTCTCCCTTTAATTTCATTTCTTAATGTATCTGCCATGGGAGATAACCCCTTTTCTTATAGTAGTAACCTTTTGGTAACCTACGCACAAAAAAGTGCATTCTTCACAATGTCGAGAATCGAAGGTACAATGAAGTTAGTCTTAAATATAAATCTTTATCCATTAAACATCTATGAGTAATACAATCTTAGTTAATTATAACACCAGAACAGTGTTATCAAACTCACCTTACTCATTATTAAAATGTTTAGTTTAATAAATTTATTTTGGAAATAATAAATCTATCTCATCTAAAGGAGCATAAACATGCAATCAATTACAGGAAAAGTGGCGTTAATTACAGGAGCAGGACGTGGCATTGGACGTGCAACAGCAGTAGCTTTCGCCAAAGAAGGTATTCATGTAGGTCTTGTTGGACGTACACTTGAAAATTTACAACAAGTTGCAGAGGAGCTTAAACAGTATGACGTGAAGGTGGCAATCGCGGCAGCGGATGTAGCGGATTTAGACTCTATCACAGCAGCGGTTGAATCAATTCGTGGCGAGCTCGGTGCAATCGATATTTTAGTGAATAATGCCGGCATTGCAAAATTCGGTAGCTTCATGGACTTAACGCCTGAAGAATGGACAAATATTATCGATGTCAACGTAAAAGGTGTGTACTATACAACACGTGCGGTATTACCAGAAATGATAGAGCGCAACACAGGCGACATCATTAACATCTCATCAACAGCTGGCCAAAGAAGTGCACCAACTACAAGTGCATACGCGGCTTCAAAAGCTGCAGTTATTGGACTAAGTGAGTCATTAATGCTTGAAGTGCGTAAGAAAAATATTCGTGTGACAACGTTAACACCGAGTACAGTTGCAACTGATATGGCTGTTGAGTTAAATTTAACAGACGGCAATTCAGAAAATGTGATGCAAGCAGAAGATTTGGCAGAATTAATGGTTGCACAGTTAAAACTTCATCCACGTGTTCTATTAAAACACGCAGGACTTTGGTCGACGAACCCTTAATAGAACTAATTGAAATATCAAGACGCTATCCGATGTATTTTGGATGGCGTCTTTCCTTTTTAGAATAAAAATATCTTATAGGGATACTTGTCCCAATGCAAATAAGTTTGTCACTCCCATAGGCCTTCCCACCCTTCCCCTCCTATCTTCCCCCTACCCTTAAATGTAATTTAGGTTTGACGTGAAGCCCGAAAAAAACACGAGAAACAAAAAGAACGAGAAAAAAGCCGAGCGATAATCAGGAGGAAATCCCGAAAATCGATCGGCTCAGCGGCAAACTTATTTGGTTTACCAAGCAAATATTTCATCTCACTTAAATTGGCAATTCAAATGATAAAAACTCAGGTAATTGTTGTTCACGCTTGTCGAGCACAATCTGTTCTGGCTTGATGCCCTGCTCACGCAGTACTTCAATGTTCTGCACGAGGAACTCGTCGCTGCCGACAACATAGAAGAGTCCATCCTTGTCTGCAGCAAGATTTTTCACTTCTTCATAGTAGTCTTTACGGTTATCGACGAACTGTGATGTGAACTTCTTGTCAGATGCGGATTCAAAAATATTAGTGAATAAGAATTTTTTTGATGAATCGATGTTCAGGGAATGAATTTGATTGACGTTGTCAGCACGTTCCAAATAATCAAGTACAAGCGGTCTGAAAGTTGCCAGACCGACACCTGATGACAGCAGATAAACATTTTTGTTCTCTCTTTTAAGCGGTACATTCGAATGAGTTTTAAATATTGCAACTTCATTGCCGACTTCAAGATCTCTTAAAATCGCTTTAAACTGGGAGCACTGCTCTCTGATACGTGTTGTGATACCGATTGAATTTTCGTGCGGTAAAGTAGAGATTGACATATGGCGAATCAGGCTACGATTTGGTTTATCTCCGGCATTAAAACCTTCCAGTGCGAAGTGGGTGTGGGAACCTTCTTCCCATGTAAACCCTTCCGGACAGTCGAGCAGGTACGTTCTAACCTCAGGCGTTTCTTCAATAATCTTATTTATTTTAATCCAATATATTTGCATTATATATTCTCCTTACTCAATTATAGCTATCGTTACTATCTAGTATACAGTAAGTGATAACAATTCTCAATTAAACAAATTGACTATTTCAGATAATTTATACTCATCGGGACTAATAGCGTCGTTTTGTTTTCCGCGATTTCCACCTGCTATATACTGATTTTTGAAAAGCAAATCATAGGTTTCGTTTCTGTTACGTAGATTTTCATGGGTATCAAAAGCTACCATTGCACCATCTTTTAAAACCATCACCTTGTCGCAGTCCAAAATAGTAGATAAACGGTGAGCAATGGAAATCATCGTTTTCCCCGATGAAAGGCTCTTGAGTTCTGTAATGATGTCATTCTCATTTTCGTTGTCAAGAGCGCTTGTACTTTCGTCAAAAATGATGATGTCCCTGTCCTGTAAAATCGCACGGGCAATAGATAGGCGCTGTCTCTGGCCCCCTGAAAGTTTTACACCTTTTTCTCCGATTATCGTATCCAATTTATTCTCCAAGGTTTCAATAAATTCATAAATACTTGCTCTGCGGCAGCACTCTATCAATTCCGCATCGATTGCGTCGGCCTTTGCCAGCAATAGGTTTTCTCTGATCGTCATATTGAAAAGAACCGGTTCCTGCACAACTATACTAACTTTTTCTGACAGACTCTCGCTGTTCACAGTATATATATCAATGCCACCAATGCGTATAATACCACCTTGCGGTTTAATCTTACCTGTCAACAGTTTAGCGATGGTAGACTTGCCGCTGCCGCTTTTTCCGACAATTGCCAGATGTTCACCCTTGCTCACGGAGAACGAAATACCGTCAATAGCAAATGAATCGTTCCCCTCATATGTAAATTTCAAATTTTCAACATTAATATCTGTCCCATCAATTTTCTTATAGGGTCTCTGAGCTACTTCTAAATTCAGTATCTCGACAACTTTTTCGATATTCACCGAATCATTCTTGAAGTTTATTATGGAGTTACTAATGTTTTCTATATTCCCGAAAAACTGCCCGTAAAAGCTGATAAAAACGAGCAGCACACCGACTTGCGAGTAACCATTAATTACGAATAATCCGCCAATAAAATAGATAAACAACTGGGTAATGAAATTTTTCGTGAAGAACGAATAGGTAATCCCTAGATGCGAATAGAGCTGGCTTAGAAACCAAATAGGCCTTATCTTCTTATAGTGTCCGTTTAATTCATCAAGTTGCGCGTCCTCAAGGTTGTTGATCTTGACATCTTTCCAGTTTTGAATATTCGAGTGTAAAAAGGTTTCATATTTTGTTTCCAGTTTCCACAGTTCCTCTTTCGCTTTCTTCGATTTTCCTCCCAAAAAATTAACCGTTAACAAAGATATCGGAACAAAAACAAAACTGAGAAGCGCGATCCGCCAGTCGTAACATAGCAAAATAACCGCCAGCGCAACAGCGTAAACGACGCCGTAAATAAAATCTAATATATGGGTCGTAAAAAAATTCTCGGCAACAGTAGAATCTCTTTCAATCCGACTCTTAATGTCACCAATGCTATATTTGCTATATACATCATGATCAAGGTTGGTATACTTTTTCAGCAATTTATTCTTTATTCTCAGGTCATATTTCAGTATTAACCGGTTTGAAAACCTCTTACTGACGGTGATCCCGATTGTCGCGAACAGGAAAACAGCCAGATAACCGATGATGACAGGCGAAAGCTCATTCATATTTTTATCCACTAAAACGCGATTCACCAAAAACGAGTACAAGAACAAAGGGATAAGCCCGAATATTAAGTTCCACACCTTGAAAAAGCCAAGCGCAATCAACGGCTTGTTAATGCCATCTATATCCCGAGTTAATGCCTTAAAGGTTTCCAACCGGTTCATACGCTTCATCTCCTATGTACTGTTCGCGGAATAAGTCTATATACGTTTCATTACTTTTAATCAGTTCGTCGTGAGTATCAAAACCTGCGACAACGCCGTCCGCTAAAACCGCGATTTTATCACAGTTTTTGATGGTGGAAAAACGGTGGGCGATTATAATAAGCGTCCGATCTTGCGACATATCCCTCATCATGTTCCTAATAAGCGCTTCGTTCTGGCTGTCAAGGAACGATGTGGCTTCATCAAAGATCAAAAGCTTGGGATTCTTGATTAATATTCTGGCGATAGCCAGACGCTGCTTCTGACCGCCGGATAATTCTTGCCCATCAGTTCCAAGTAGCGTGTCCAGTCCGCTTGGAAGTGTCAGGAAAACATCATAAAGGGCGGATTTCTTAAGCGCTTCCAGTAATGCGTCATCATGATCCTTGTTGTTCGTAAATGAAAGATTGTAACGTAGCGTATGATCGTAAAGGATTGTCTCCTGATGGACAATACCCACCTGGCTCCGCAAGCTATGTAGGTTATATTCATTGATATTCATTCCATCTATCAGAAGCTCGCCGCCGTCAACGTTATATAAATTGTAGAGCAGATTCGCCATCGATGTTTTGCCTGCGCCGCTCTTTCCGACAATGCCAATTGTGCTTCCTGCATCAATACGGAGATTGAATCCGTTCAGAACATGCTTATCTTCGGTGTACCCAAATGTGACATTGTTAAATTCAATCGTGCCATCCTTAATTTGTTTCGGAGGATGGCTTTCTTTATAATCTTCTTCATCTTCATTCAGAATCTCCACGACACGTTGTATGGAGACCAGTTGCTTCCCCACATCCATAATTTTACCGTTAATGGAGCTGAAGAAGCTCACAGCCATATTGAAATAACTTACAGCGGCTACAAAAACGCCAAGCTGCATGTGGCCTTTAACAATGAAATAGGCACAGGTCACAAATATCATCAGTTGTGCGATAAGCGTGATGAACGAATTTACCCTTTCTGCCGTCACGTCGATTCTTTCACTTACCACGTTCATTTTATTGATGGCTGTCGTTTTTCTTAAATAAAACCTCGTTACTTGTTTACGTGCGTTAAGGATTTTTATCTCCTGCAAATTTTTCACGATTTCAAACAAGTAAGAGGATAGTTTGCCCTGTTCCTTTGATATGTCCTTCCTGACATTTTGCGTTTTTTTCTTGAAATGTTTCGAGGTAAAGAACACGACAGGAACCAGAACGACTGTAAAAACTCCCAAAAGTAGATTGTAGTAAAACATGAAGCCGACAGCGAATAGTATATGTAAAAAGTTAGAATATCCCCAAAGACCGCTCCAGAATACGAGATTCATAATATCCTTGGTGTCGTTGTTCATTCGGCTGATCATATCTCCGCTGTACATCCCGGAGAGGTCTTTCCCTTTTTTATGTAATATCTTTTTTAACAGAGCCCGCCGTATATCAAAGACAAAACCCGTCATCAATTGTGACTGAATGAGATTGTTTAACGTCGCAACGACAAACTGATTGACAAAGAGGATGCTGGCATAGATAAGACACAAATTCAAAAAGGCGGTCATGTCTTTATCATAAAAAGCGATATTAACAAGTTTCCCGTTGAGGAACGGATAGATCAAATTAGTCAACGTCATTAATGTAGTGATGATGAAGCCACATAAAAATACCCATTTGTGCATCAACACAAATTTTGTGAGCCATTGCCTTGTTGTCATACATACACCTCACTTATCTATAGCAGATATGGATAACGCACACACATCTTTAGCATTCAATTTTTCATCTTCATCCGAGCAAAATGAATCATCTCTGCTGTCATGCCATTCTTTTCAACTTTTCGATTTTCAATCCTATCATTATTTCTATAATGATAGGATTGCTGATTCAATATCGCTTTCTACATCCACAAGTAGCTCCAGTGTTTCGGCGACCTCATCCCATCTTTTTGAAACAGCAAAGGTTTGGCATTTACCAAACAGTTGGGCTTGTTTATCTTTTAATAATGATAGTTGTTCGTTTCTGCTTTTGAAAAAGATTGAAAAATCAAGAGCTCGTCTTGCTCCTAATGGAAAAGCAAAGTGAATGAAATGTCCAATTTCTCGATTAGAGATATTTCCGCCTTTAATCTGGGCAGCCTTTAATCGAATTGCCTTTTTGCCTACTAACCTTTTTTCCTTAACGGCAAAATTGTTTTGGTCATGATAGCTCGCTTTAAATAATTGGATCGCCGTTTCATATATTTCTTCTGATGTAGGATTTGATACTCGTATTGGCGTGACCCAGGAACGAAACGAACCACTACTCCAAATGATTTTCTCTGCTTTCCAAGCTATTTCTAATTGTTCAAAAGGTAGCCATACAAAAGGAAAGCCTGCTGGATCGTGCAATAATATCTCTTTATCATTGAATTCTAAAGCCAAAGCATAATGGTCAGATCCACCTAAATAGTGATGGTTCGGATTATAGGTTAGATAGCCCATATCTAATGGTCCTAGCATAACAGGCGATCTTGTTAGATCATCTTTCAATTCATTTAATGGGATCGATTCTCCATCTTTACATACCTTTTCGATCACTTTAAAGCCTAGTATTTCAAAAGCATGGTTTATTCCTTTGTCGGGGCTACTTGTACAGTTATCGAAAAAAAGTAAATTGTTATCGACTTCAATGGAAGCTCCCAGCGCAAATCCCGTAAGAACTTCGATTAATGAAGGAGAAATATCTTCCCCAATCGTAGACAACAGCATCGAAGCCGAATTGGCGTAACAATAAGCGCCATTCCCATTATACACCGTCATTTAACCATCCCTCTCCAATTATTATTAAAAGATCCGCTATCTTAATTTTCATAAATCGCCTTCACCAATAAGAACGTGTGTTCCTTTTCAATTATATACCAATATATTGTAATTGCAACTAAAAAGTAGGAATTTGAGATGTTTGATTGAGCGGAACCTGGGGGAAAGTGTCAGAAAAAAACCGAGCGAGATTCAGGAGGAAATCCCGAAAATCGATCGGCTCGTGAGCAAACTTCTTTGGATAATTGGTGAAATTTGTGTATTGGGTTCAAACTTGAATACATGGGAATATCAAGGTAATGGGGTAATCAGAAAAATGCTATTTCAGCATGGTTTCATTACCGAAATATTTCTCCCAAGCAGCTGTTCGCTCATCGATAATCGCTTGACCGCCTGAACCGAGGTAATCCTTCATACCTGAATCATATACATCGTCAAATTTGTCAACAGGTGCCACAACAGCCTTGTTCAAGATCGTATCACGTTTCTCTTTAAGTGCTTGACCTTGCCCGTCTTCTGCCTTGATTTCACCTACATTGGCATTTTTGCCTACACGTCCCTCATGAGTTGTAATTTGACTTGCGATCTCAATATATTTTGAGTCAACACCAGCATAAGCGTTGGCCATTGACTTGACTGTCTTATCAGGATCGCCAAGGTCAAGACCATTGCTTGTGATCGTGTAGTCAATGTTTGCTGGAGAGTTCATAATTTTCTCGCCTGTTGCTGCAAGTGTCTTCACGGAACCGTCAGGCAACGTCTCGTGAGTAACGCCTTCTTCTCCAATTTGCAAGAATACGCGATTTTCAAGTTTGGAAATCCAATCCACATAGAGCAGAGAAGCAATTGGTTCTTTGTTTGTAGCTGGGAAAAATATTTTACGGTCAACAGGACCTGATAAAAACTTCTTATAAACACCAGCATCGTTGGCAAATGGTTCAATAGCAATATAAGCTGCATCTGGGCCAACAAGCCGCTGAAGATTTGCAGTAATACTGTCCTCGCCGTCACGATACGGGTAATCCCAGTTGTGTATAAACGCGCCCACATAGCCCGCTTTCATGAAATTATCCTCCGTTTTATCTCCGGCAGGATAAAGTGCGAAATCTTTCCAAATCAGACCTTCGTTATACCAGTTGTTCAACGTTTGTATGCCTTCTTTGTAATTCGGATAAAGGAATTTTCGATCGTCAAAGTCGTGAATGAAGATGTCCTTGTCTGTCATATCATTGGGCACGAATGACGAAGTCAAATGATCTGAACGCCAGCCGATGTCATAGCTCGTTGAAAAAGGAATCATCTTATCAGCATCTGCTCCTAAAAGTGTAGAAGCGTTGTCTTTAAATGCTATGAGCATGCTTTCAAATTCTTGTAACGTTGTTGGCGCTTCGAGTTTGAGCGTCTTTAACCAATCCTCGCGCACAAATGTATTAATACGGTTAAGGTTGTTTAAACGAGTTTCCAATGCCCACAAGGTTCCTGTGTCAGGATCCTTATCCCAATAAATGTTTGCTTCAGTTAGATACTCCCACATGTTTGGCAGTAGGTCTTTGTTATCTTCGACAAGGGGGCCTAGGTCAAGGATACCACCCATATTGGCATACGTTTGAACTGTTGAATAAGAGTAGGTGAGACCGATATCCGGCGCTTGACCCGCTGCCAAAAGGTTGTTAATCACTTCGCCCTCTGTCCAACGTGGAACAGGAACAAAAGTAACGTCTACATTATGGTCACGAAGCATTCCGTCTTTGATGTATTGTGTATAAAAGTTGTCCTCTGGTTTGGATCCCCCGTCATTACCACGGTCATAGATCTCAACTGTAATCTTACGAGTCTCCTTGAATTTCAAATTGGAATCGAGACCTAACTCTTCTAGTCTTGCATCGTTGCTGTCTCCAGCGTTATTAGATGTAGGTGCTGAAGAAGCTGGTGGTGTTGGTGAAGCTGACGGTGCTGGTTTGTCGCTGGTACATCCTGTAATTAAAATTGCAGTACTAATCGTCAGAACGGACAACGCTTTACGTAAACCCATGTTTGTTCCCCCTCATTTTTATTTACTATTTTGGATTAATCTATAAAAATTGACATAGCCAATTTCTATCATGCGTTAAACATTAACCTTTTACCGCTCCGATTGTAACACCGGAGATAAAGTATCTCTGCAGCCACGGATATACGAGCAAAATCGGAATAGTTGCAAACATAACTGTTGCTGATTTAATCGTTTCAGATAGGCCTGGGCTTGAAAAGCCTTCCTGTGTAGCAACCTCAACACTGCTGATACTATTAAGTATGTTGTAAAGCAGTAATTGTATAGGGAAGTAAGTTCTATCGGACATAAACATCAAGGCATCCGAGAATCCGTTCCAGCGACCTACCGCATAGAAAAGTGCCAACGTTGCAAGCACAGGAGTAGACAGTGGTAGATAGATGTTGATGAGTACCCTAAGCGGTCCTGCCCCATCAAGTTCAGCGGATTCTCTAAGACTCTCTGGAATCCCGAAGAAAAAGCTACGCATGATAATGACATAAAATACACCAATGGAGCCCGGCAGAATCAGTACCAACGGATTATTGAGCAAGTGCAGCTCTTTCAACAGCAAATAGGTCGGAATTGTGCCTGCACTAAAGTACATTGTAAAGATAACAAGTCCTAAGATAATGCTTTTCCCTTTCAGTTTGTCATATATAAGCGGGTATGCACACATAATCGTCATAAACATCGACCAAAGTGTGCAGATCACAGTTAGTATTGCTGTCCACAACAACGACCATGTGTATTTGGAATCTCCAAGTACAGTCAAATAAGCATCGAAATTCAGTCCTACAGGTAGAAGTAAAACTTCATTTCTCACCAAGGCATCCGCTGAGCTTAAGGATCGTGCCAATATATTCAACAACGGCAGGAGACAGACTAAAATAAGAAATATACAAAATATAGCGATCATCCAGTCTCCAATTTTAGTGCTTTTTGATTTAATCATGTTTCATCCTCCTACCAGATGCCGCGTTCGCCAGATTTTTTGGCTAGAGCGTTTGCTCCTAACAAAAATATGACGCCCACGACGGATTGAAATAAACCGACGGCAGTGGAAAGTGAAAATTGTAATCCACGAATACCGTTGTTGTATACGAATACGGAAATAACGTTAGAAACATCTGAGACTAACTTATTGCTGAGTGCATAAGGTCTGTCGAATTCACTACCCAAAATATGCCCCAGGCTTAAAACCAGCAAAACAATGATCGTAGGACGAAGCCCTGGCAACGTAATATGCCAAATTTTTCGTAAACGACTTGCTCCATCCACCGCTGAGGCCTCGTAAAGTTCTGGGTTAATCCCAGCAATGGCTGCCAGATAGATGATGGTATTCCAACCACAGCTTTGCCATATGCCCAGAAAAACGTAAGTGACAACCCAATACGCAGGGTCATTCAGAAACGGAATGGATTCAAAGCCTATCTTATTTATCAGGATGTTGACCAGTCCATTAGTCGGTGCGAAAAGCTGAAGCGCCATACCCGAAATGATAATCCATGATAAGAAATGCGGCATATATACAACCGTTTGGGTGAACTTCTTAAAACGCTTGAAAGCGAGTTCATTTAGGATGATCGCTAGAATAATAGGTGCAGGGAAACCAAACAATAAGTCAAGAAAATTAAGAAGTATGGTGTTTCTAAGTGCATAAAGAAAGTCACGATTGGAAAAGGCCTTAATAAAATATTCGAACCCACCATTTGCTGCCCATTCCATCGCCCATGGACTTTTTACAATACTATAGTCTTTGAATGCAATTTGAATGTAGCCCATCGGTATATATCGGAAAATGATAAAGAAGGCCATTGGGAGAAGTAGCATCGCATACAGGATCCAGTAATGTTTTATATAGCTGAGCGATTTACTTTTCTTTGTAATATCCATATCTGTACCGCCTTACCTATAAATTTTTCTTCCCTTTTTATCGTCAATTCCTGTTTTGCGATAGAAGAATGTATTCACTTGATCTCTCCACTCTCGAGCATTAAGTAGTTGAAGTTTAAGCCTCTCTTGTACCGAGTGATAGGTTTCCAGTGGAACTCGGTTCTCTAGAGTCTCCCAAGATTGTAACAATGCTTCCACTTGCTGAGCACCCTCAAAGTGACTGTCATAAATATACTGAAGCAGTGTTCGTCCGTCTTTCATTTTGTAGTCGTACCGAACTCGATGGAAAAACAGCAATAGTTCCTCCGGACAACTTTCTATATGGTCATACATCCTTTGTAGTGATTCTGGATACTGAAGTGTAAATCCCGTTCCTTTGGAAGTTCGATCGACACCAATCGCATCAAAGCTTGCTCTGTGATAAGTTCCCCAATATGAAAACTCATAGCCGTCAATATTAGGTCCGTAGTGATTATTTGGATTTACCATAAAGCCAATACCAAGAGGTGCTGTATAGCTCTCGTAAATCCCTCTAGATTTAAGCAGCATTTCCTCCACAGTTTGGCGTCCATGTTCATCTGTTTCAAATGTGATCCGAACCCACTCACGGATCAGCTCTTTAGCAGTAAGCTCCGGATTCCACGCCATTCTCCCAAAGGCATACAGATTGCACTGTGCAAGGGTGTTTCCTGTCCAGTTCAAGTTATTTCCTGTGTTTGTAACCGCTGTCATAGCAACGATTTCTTGACCAAACAAACTTTTCAACTGCTTCCCTTTATCAACTTCAGTTGACAAAATTTCTTCCCACTGAACAGCTAGGCTGAACAGATCAATTTGCTGACCAGTGTACTCCTGAGCAATTTGAAACTCAATGGCCTCGCTTGTATTCTTAAGGCTTGAGAATAGAGGTGATACGGGCTCCCTCGTCTGAAAATCTACAGGGCCATTTTTGATTTGAAGAATGACATTCTGATCAAATGTACCATCCAGTGGCTGAAAGTGCTTATAAGCCGCCATTGGACGATCGGTTTGCGTGTCTCTCCAATCCTGCTGGCAGTTATATACGAAGCAGCGCCAAAAGACCAAACCTCCAAATGGAGCGACCGCTGCGGCAATTGTATTGGCACCATCTGCCTGAGTTCGTCCGAAGGCCTCTGGACCACCTCTAAACTCTGAATCCGCTTTCACTACATAACCTAAAAAGTCCGGGATTTTATCGTATACAACCGCGGATTGAGCTTGCCAAAATTCCTTTACTCCCGCATCCAGTGGATCAGAGGTTGTAAGCCCGCCGACGAGCATCGGTGCATCAAAATGGACGGATACCAATAACCGGATGCCAAAAGGTCTAAACAATTCGGCTAGCTCTGCCAAATCAGAAAGCAATGGTTCAGCAATCAGACCAGCACTTACTTTGTCCACGTTCACATTGTTAATGCAAATCCCGTTAATTCCGATAGATGCCATCAGTCTGGCATAATTTTTAATTCTTTCTACATCGTAATCAAATTTATTATTAAGGAAAAAGAATGAATTACCAGCATAACCGCGTTCGATATGTCCTTCCATATTGTCCCAATGATTAATAATGCGATAGTCCACTGTAGGTGCGGAGTATTCACGAATCTGTTCCATGCTTTCTCCAGCGGCAAGACGGTTTAGGAAGCGATAGACACCATATAAGAGACCATTCTTACTGCCGCCTGCGATCTCGAATCCATTTTCTAGTGGGGTAAGTGAGTACCCCTCTTGCTCCAAGTCATCAACTTTCAATTGCAGTGTGTACTCATTATTTTCTTGAATTTCTCCCCATAGGCGAGTTAGTCCTAAACGGCATTCTTGATCGATAAAATCTAGATCGAGCCCTGCACTGATTCGCAAAGCTTTAGGCTCTAGACTGGTTTTTGGCTGCAGCCAAGCATTGTGTTCGGAATATATACGTTCTACGTGATCCATGTAGCACCTCTAATATAAGTATTAAAGCGTTTTCATAAACTAGAACATATAGGGTGTAAATTAATTATTTTAATCATATTAAGTTCATCGTACAGCTCCTATATAATAGCTCAAACGCTTCTGTTCTTTATATAAATTTAGCATTGAAGAACCTTTGGAGCAATAGCACGAATAAAGTTAACGAGGGCTAATTAAAGGTAACTTTTCTAAAAATACAATTGTATAACAGGTTAATTTCTAAAAAACACTATAATATATCAGGTTGATTTCTAAGACATTGTGATGGCGAATACCCTTTAATCATTTTAAATTGCTTGCGAAAGTGCGACAGATCCTTATAGCCACAGCGCTCTGCCGCTTCGCTTACGTTGCACTCGCCATTTTGCAGCATATTCTCTGCATGGTTAATTCTCGTTAGTGTCAAATATTGATTGAGTAGCATTCCCATTTCTTTTTTAAATAGTGCCCCAAAATATACCGTATTGAGCCCTACCAGATTAGCAGTCTCTTTTACAGAAATGTTGCTCGCGTAGTTTTCAGATATATAGTTGACAACCTTTTTCACTCGAAAGTCTATGCTTGTACGATCTTGTTTTAATAGAATCAGCTCATACAATCTGTGAATAATGACAAGCAGCAGACCTCTAGTTTTTATACGATACCCAGCTTCCTTACGAACCCATGCATTGGATAGCTCACGAAAGAGCCCAACAAGATCGCTTTTAATCCCAATATGCGTCAGCAAAGGAAGAGGAAGATCGGCTAGCTCTCCATTCATGCCATGGAGTGTAAAGTTAGCTGAATACAAGTTCATAAGGTCATCGACGACGCAATGGGCCATGCGAATACTTCCACGTGGAATGCAAAGAAGATCACCACGTTTTACCTCGTATGATTTTCCATTAATAATGTAAATTCCTCTTCCCTCTATAACATAGGTGAGGTCATTAAATGAAATTTTATTCTTTATAATTTCCCATGAAGGTGTGCACTTTCGATATATTAAGTAACCAATATCAGGAACGATAAGATCGTTAATTTCCACTGACAAATCGATACACCTCCCAAATAACATCTTTAATTTATACCCTATTACTATAGTTCTTCATTGTCAATTAATAAGGTCGACGTTATGAGTAAAGTAGAAGATTTCTCAATGCTAAACATCGTTTCGAATTAGTGCATCTTTTCAGGCAGACTCTCCAAAAAAAATCCATGATTCCACTCTACAGTTAACAATTCATATAGCGCCTCAAGGAGGAGATCATTAAATCATGATCTTCTTGATCCGGCAGCCCGGATACGGTAATTGTACCAACTTGCCCTACCCCTGCCACAATAAGTGGAAAACCTCCACCTGCTCCGACGTAGTCAGCAAGAGGCAATCCATAACGCTCCTCTAGCGTTGTTCCTTCCTGACGAGCAAGTAAAGCCACACGCCACGAGCTTTGTCCAAAATGCTGAACAACGTTATTTTTACGACGAATCCAGTCTTCATTTTCCGCTACAGTCCCCGCCATGGCATGGGCGAACAGCCGCTGGCCGTGACAATATATTTCTACGGTGATGTTTTTTCCGAGGCTTTTAGCTTCTTCAATAATTGTAAGTCCTACTTGCAGCGCCGTTTCATTAGTAAAATTTTTGAATATAAGCTCTTGTTCCTCTTTCTCCATTTGAATCAATTGATCCTTCATGCTTTCTCCTCCTGCTTATACGTTCCGAATAAATTCATTATATTCTCATTTTTTGTAGATTTAACAACTTAATCATAGTTCGACAAAACATTCAAAACTCCTGTACTGTCTACCTTTTCCAGCTGAATAAACGCTCAGAAGGTTGTCCATTAACTATTTGAACTATAGCGGATTAAACTGACCGTTAATCGAGAAAATGCTGCCGTACGCTGACTTAATATATTTGACCTATCGTTCTCTGTTAGCTGAACAAGCACGCTTTCTTTTATTACACAATATCGTCGTACTGTACATTAGCAAGATATAATGTGTATAATATTGGTAAAATAAATTTGGAGGTATCGACTGTGAAAAAACACTCATTACTCGGGAAAATTATTTTTTGGATAGGGTTTTTCTTGTTTCTCTTTGGATGTTTAACAAGATCAGGTACCATTGATTACAATTCTTTAATACCAAATAAATCATTAGCACTTTTATCTATCTGTATTGGAATAGTGTTATTATTATTTTCAAACATTTTCAAGAAGACCAAGGATTCAAAATTTAGATAAGATAGTTGGAATAGTTGAATAAGAAAAGGGTGCTTAACTCCTAATTGAAGTAAAGCACCCGTTAGCCATACATGCAGCGCCAGCGCCGCACCACAGATGATAGAAGTTAATGAGTTCTTCCATGAGAGTTCAATTGGTTGGGGGGTTATAAATTGAAAGATTCCAATCAAGATGAGCAAAGTCACGAGTACTATTATAAAAGTTAAGCTCCTTAGTCTCTTGCTCCATTGGTAATCCTCACTTAATACCACATAGCTGAATTGCCTTTACGCTTTGCTTTTTCGGGGTTTAAAAACAGTGGAATGACGTCGTGTAAAATTATTTTAAAATGATGTGGCTTTTTACCTCCCTTCGGTGTCTAATGAATTATAAGTTAAGGAGGAGGTACTACTGGTGTCACGAGCTCAAGACAAAAAGAAAATCCCTGTTCTTCCGGAGGAGCAGGAGCACATCCAGCATTTCGAAGCCATTTATAATCAATATCGAGATAGAATTCGAAACTATATTGCAGTAAAGACAAATTCGGCAACTGCCGATGACTTAACGCAACAAGTTTTTTTAAAAGCAATGGAAAACTTTCACTTGTTTAAGGGTAACTCCAGTATATTTACTTGGCTATTCAAAATCGCGCAAAATATTGTGAAAAACGAGTATCGTACGAGATCACGAAATAAAGAAATAGTGCATGAAGTAATCGATTTTCAGTCCCAATCGATATCCCTCGATATTGCTAGAGATGTCGATATCCGTCTTGATATTAGTGCTGCATTAGCCCGATTGAATGAATTAGATCAGCAAATCATATCATTGCGTTTTTTCGTCGATTGCACTTTATTGGAAATGTCCAAAATCATCGGGATGCCTGAAAGCGCAGTTAAGAACAGACTCTACCGTGCCTTAAACAAACTAAAAAAAGAATTAAAAGAATGGGGTGACATTACAATCATGTCTATTAAAGAATTGATATCAATTGTGGATAAAAGCGAGGCTCCCTCCAAGAATGATGGTATGAACAAGGTATACCATGACTTATTTGAAGAGTTGAAAAGCAATGTAGATCAAATTATTACAACCTATCGTCATCGACCTTCTCAGAAAATCGCTATTGAGATTTATCCGGATCTGCCCACTTTTCATCAAGCAATAAATGAGCCGGATGCGCCCAATTGGTTTATGGGAACCTATGAAGACAATAAAATTAAAATCGTATCCCCACTCAACCCAGGCCCTGAACATACGTATCAATCGGTACTACGGCACACTATAAGCTTGTTTACGATGTGGTTAGTGAAGGATATTAATCCGTTGGCACCGAAATGGCTTACACACGGGCTCGGAGGGCATGAAGCCAAACAAATGTCACAAGAATATATCCAGTATAGCACCTCCGAAGCGATTCAAAATAACGCTGTCCCTAGCTTTCAAGCGTTAACTAATGATACCTGGGATTTCGAGAAGATAGGGGGATATGGATTCTCGTACTTGATCGTAGAATATCTCATCCATTCATACAGTTTAGATGCGCTCAACAAATTCATACGCGATGCCACTGATTTCCAAGGTGCATTTCAAGTATCGGAAGCTGAGCTGCACGGGATGTGGGTGCAATATTTAAAATCTAGGCTATGTTAAATTTTAATACTAGTATTTGACCATAACAAAACCACCTTCGAAAAGGTGGTTTTGTTATGGTCTCCCATAGCTCAACAGTACACTATACATTATTCTATCTAGTACAGCCTTATAGCCCTATCATTAAACTATCCTGGCCGTTAGCCATACATGCAGCGCAAGCGTCGCACCACAGATGATGGAAGTAATTCCGTTCTTCCATGGGAGTTCAATAACGATGACTACTTTACTAATCTAAAGTGCTCGACAACTATCATTGTGTGATCATTCAATTGATAACCCTCAATTCTCAAATCCTCTTCCCACGCATATACATGATCCTTATGAAACTCTTCATACGAGGAGGAGTTTTCTCCCTTTACAGTTCGATCATCGATCTCACCGAAAGGGATTTCATACTTTTCGGTTATTTCTATCTTGCACATAAACTCACCTTTTTTACTGAAAACTTCAATTGTTTCTCCAACATCCGTTATCTCCTCTGGAAGAGCATCGTACCAGCATTTAGGAGTGCACGTAGCTGTCTTCACACCTTCAATAATTTGAAATACTAATCGTTCATCGTTTTCATCTTTTCCCCAGAAAGTTGTACGCTTCATTACACCAACCCTTCCATATATCTACCAATTATGAGCATCTAAGAAAACATGCCCTTATACATGAAGCTGTCTAACTCTAATGGTTATTTCTATATTTTCACTATCTACTGCCCTTATTGAACTATAGTTCTCCGTTAGCTCAACGCTAGGATTTGTAAGTCCTCTTTTCCCGTTAACCTATTTGATTGTAACTTTCACCTAGGTTTTTAGCAAAATTATGCAATGTAACACCGCCGATAATTGCCACGAACACAATAATACCAACAAAAAGTAAAATTCGTTTTTTCATTCTATTATTAGCTCACCTCGTTTATGAATCCTGAATATGTAATAATATAGACGCTATCTGCGATAAAAGGTTACGCTAAACTGCCCGTTCGTATTATGAGATCAACCAGTTCTTTCTGGTTGATCTCATAATACGATACCAGCTAATACTATATTTTCTCAGTCTACAAATTGTTTTCTCTAGTCTATTACTTTATTTTCTTTTAACAGCAAATACTTTTCCATTAATCTTGTTATTAATTTGATTTGAATCTAGTTTTCAGAAGTACTGTCTCTATAATTTCATTCTTATCATATTCATTAAGTTTTCTATAAACCTCAACTAACTTTTTTTCGTAATAGTCTTCATATGTAATCCCATCTTTCGAATCTACGTCGGTTAACAACCAGTTTAAATTCACATTATACTGGGTTCTAATTGACATTAACGTTTCCGCTGAAGGATTACTATTTCCCATTTCAATTTCACTCATCCATTTCTCCCCCTAAGTCAAGTTTCATATAAAAGTAAGAGAAAGCATGGGAGTTAGGTTTGATAGTGGAAAGAAATACATAAAAAAAATCAGAGGTTAAATCGAGATAAATCCAGTGTTGGCAAGGGATTACGAGGATTTTGATTGGGGAAGAAATAGAGAAAGAGATTGAAATAAATAATAAAAAGCCTAATTTCTCGTTTTTAACACCGAGAAATTAGACTTTAGTTACTTCATAAAAGCGCCCGATCGTATTATAAGGTCAGCCAGAAAATATTTTCTTTTTTTACAAACATCGTGACTTTATTTTAAGCCATATTCGGACATCTCTGTTACTGTAGTGTTAACCACCGGCCTGTTTTTTCTTCATTGTTGTGCCTAGTATGATCAAGGCAACATAGATTACGATGGCAATCGAATCTATAAACGTATCCGTAAGAGCCGATACGTCAAGTAATGCCGTTACACCAAGAATGACCATCAGTCGGACGATTAGGATCGCCGCGATCATCCATGCGGCAAAACGGATCTTCGATTGATCACTTTGGAATGACATGTAAATGAATGCGATGCCGAAGACCAGATTTTCCGCCGTTATAATGTGCCAAATATACGTGAATACCGTCCGGGTATCCATAGACATCGCCCTAATGTCGAGCGTCGACAGCACAGCGGAATGTCCGTTCCATGCATGCGTAACGGCAAACAGCATTGCAAGAACACCTGTAATCAGATAATAAAAATTTCTAACCTTGATGATGATCACAATCCTCCCTTGAAATTCCCGGTTCATTCCCCCGGATATCCTTGTAAAGCTCGCGGACGAATTCTGCCAACCGTTGATCGCTTTCGTTATTAAAATCCCTTAACGTTTCAGCTGTTAAATTGAGAAGCCGACTGACCTTTTCCAGATGGTTAATCTTCTTGCGCGTTTCTGCGTTCTTAGCATCGAGAAATGCAGCAACCTCTTCGCAGTAAGCGGAATCGATATTTTCCATCTTGCGGAAACCCAATTTCCCCTTGATTTCGTCAAGAGTAAATTCCGCATACCGCATGATATGAATATTCATCAAGTCTATGAGGTCATCCCTCGAATACATGCGATACCGATTGTCTTTCCGAGACGGCGAGACGATCCCAATCCGGTCATAATACCGAAGTGCATCTTTGGACATCCCAAGTATCTGCGAAACCTCTTGTATAGAATAAAGTTTTTCCATGAATCCAGAATAACATTTGAGTTGACTCCAATGTCAAGTAGTTTTCTGATTTTCTTATATAGTTCGAATATTGTTTTTGGGGTTCTGCCGACAAAACGCAGATATTATACGCTAAGTATGTTTAAACATAAAAAAGTCGAATTCCTGTATGCTAAGGAATTCGACTTTTTATTTCGGCTTATTAAGCTATCGCGTCATTTTCTGGAATTACAGCATTAAATAAATTGTATATTTATGTTACGCTGTAATGAATATCCCCTTCCATTTTCACGTTCGTGAAGTTGCAGAGCAACACGAGCAACTTTTGGACTTAATCCAGTTGTCTCTTTCAATAGTTCATATCCAAAGATGGTGTGCTTTTTCACAATCTCAAATTCTTTATTCGTTAGTTTTCCTGGCTTATTTAAAATATCACTTTCTACTTTCTTTCCGATAAGATGTTCCAATGCTTCCACCCCTTCCTATGTAATGGGACTATTTAATGGGACTATTTAATTATATTTCTATAGAAAATGATGTTTTTACGTGTTATAATTTCCACATATATGAATAAAAGATATATCCTTAGGAGAATCTTTTCTATCTAAAGTATGAGTTTTCAGGAGGATCATTAACATCATGAACAGTCACAAAGTCATTATTAAGGTATTAGGGGAATTAAGAGAAGGTCAGTTTGATATCAAGATTAGCCCTTGGAGATTACTCGTTGAGACTAATCGTTATTACGAGATCAAACCAGAGAGCGGTGCTGTAAAGAGGATCTATAAGGAGAAGTTAAATACTATAGTTGATGAAACAAAGTCTTATGCAAATGGTTTTCTATCTTGTTCGGCATTTTGTATAGAAGAACACATTAATGACATGCAACAGAAGATTGTTCAAAAGTTACAATTAAAAATCACAGCTTATATGAATGAGCTTCAATTAAATCAAAAGGCTATCAGTCAAGGGTATCTACTATTCCAAAACAAACAATAGTTTGAATCGTAATCCAAGATTAACGTATATTAGATATTTAAAATTTTAAAAGGAAGTTCCACATCGGAACTTCCTTTGTGCTATACTCACTTCAAATTTTCTAATTCTACCGTTACCTTTTCAATCAACTTCACGAAGGAAGCTAACTCTTGAGAGCTTGCCATCTGCTTCTTAGAATACAGTGAGTTATGTTCTGAGTCTCTTTTTACCTTATTGAGCGTAGCGTGAATATTGTTCAGCCTTTGATCAATTGTTCCTAATGAATCTTTTGAGCGGTAAGCTAACTTTCGAACTTCATTCGCAACGCCTTCAAAACCACGCCCAAACTCACCTGCTCTTGCCGCTTCAATTACGGCGTTTAAGCCTAAAAGATGCGTTTGACCCGCTACTTCCCTCATCAACGTACCCACTTGATGAATAGACTCAACCTCTTTGTCCAAATACAGCACATTCTCGTGCGTCTTCTCTTGATAATCCTCATTCTTATATGCTGAATCCTCTATCGATTCACTGCTATCTTTTAGTTGTACCATTAAAGTTACCAATTCTTGAACTGCTGAACTCACTCCTGTAAGTAAATGATTTTGCTTCTCCAACAAGCATTCCATTTTCGCTTTTTCATCCGTTTCATATGCTTCCAAAACCAATTGTGAATCCAGATTAAACATTTTAGTTAACGATAGAATAACGCCTTTCCACTCAATCGGTAATACCCGTTCAAAATGGGCTGTAGCAAGATCTAAATATAAAATGTATGTTCCCAAATACCAATTCGTTGTTAAACCAATTCTTGAATGAATCTTTCCAATAAACAGGCGTTTTTCAATGAATGCTTCATCTATCACACCAGATGCCATAGATAGAAAGTACCAGCGTTGAGTTTCTTTTAAACGTTCCAATGTACTATGTTGTTCTATTATGGCGAGAAGTTCTGGTACGGCTGTCACCTGTTCATATACTTCATCGACAAGAGTATTGACGATAAGCTTAAATTCTTTTTCCTTGCTTTTTAATAGATTCAAATCAGCCTCGGTAATACCAATATAACTGATTTGTTTTTGTCTTTCTGATCCAAGATTAATCATAATTGGGTCAACTACCCTCTCATCATGTAATTTTATAGTTGTATAGATAGTTTTGATTACGATATCATTTAATACAATATCTGGTTAAAATGGTATACATAGATAATTATAAGTACAGATTTAAGTCAGTGATATAAGTATTTCGAACTATTTCAACACCACTATTAAGAATGCAGAGAAAGAAAAAAGCCGAGAGATTGTGGAATTAAGCTCCTGCAATCTCTAGGCTCTTAAACGTAGTTCCCTGCCCTTACAATAGCTCTGCGTACTTCAACGCATGATTCCAACTCGGAAAATAGAACAACGCATTCCGCATTAACTCAGGATCATTTTTATTTACTTGTTTCTTACTCGAAGATTATCGTATTAAATGAAATTGTTGTCCCCACGCAAATGAGTTTGCAACTCCCCTCACCACCCCCAACAAATCCCGCTCTGATCTACTCCCACAAGGCTTCTCGCCACTTTTCGCCTCCCACTCTTTATCACGTTAAATAGCTAAAAATTTGAGCTGAAACCCGAAAAACACACCGAGAAAATCAAAAAAATTGAGGAAAAGCCAGATGTAGCAAGGGATTTTGGCGTTGACTTGAGGAGAGATTGAGGAGAAAAACAGAAAAAGAGCCGAGCGATAAACAGGAGGAAATCCTGAAAATCGGTCGGCTCAGCGGCAAACTTTAAGTGTTGAGTTGCAGACTTTGAGTGCTGAGTTGGAAACTTAAATGCAAGTCTACAAATGTTCAAAGAAAATAAAGTATTAGACTGGATTTGTTGATCCTACGCGGATTTCTGAATTGCTAAATCGTCAGGCTTCGAAGAATAAGTCTTAGACTTCCTCCAATTATAATACAAGCGGCAGTCTAAGACTGGAAAATAAAGTACTAGACTGCCCCTTGTTTATTGAACTAACGGATACTATAGTTTTCTTGCCGTGATTACAAAAGTTACAGGAACCATCTTTGCTTTTTTGCAAAATTGCCGTTACTCGATTGCATAATTTCATCATCAATGATTTCATAGCGAAAATTCATTAAGTTAGATACCTGCTACGTAGTGCCGGCAAGAAGATCGCTGAAAACAGGATTTCAAGCGCATAACTAAACACGACCATGTGCTTAACGCCTGCAAGTTCCTTATACCCTGTCGCGCTCAACAGAATCAGTTAGTCTTCCGTCTTTCATACGGATTACACGATCTGTTGCTGATGCAACTAACGGGTCATGCGTGACGATAACCACAGTCACTTGCTTCTCTGTATTTATCTTGCGTAGCAAGGTTACTACCGCCTCCGATGTCACAGTATCTAAAGCTCCAGTAGGCTCATCAGCCCAGATGACGCAAGGATTATGGACAATAGCGCGGGCAATTGCAACCCGCTGAGCTTGCCCTCCAGACAGTTCATGCGGCATGGCCTTCAACTTATCCGATAGCATGACATCTTTAAGTGCCGCCTTTGCAGCTTTGTGGGCAACTGACATCTGAGCGCCCTGACTGATAAGCGGCAATGCAACGTTATCAATGACATTCAACACAGGAATCAGATTGTACTGCTGATAGACAAAACCCATCGACCTCAACCTGAGCGCGGAGACATCTTTTTCACTCATTTGGTGGATCGCTTGCTCGTCGAACCAAATCTCGCCACTGTCAGCTGGCTCAATACCTGACAGCGTATAAAGCAATGTGGACTTGCCACAACCAGATGGTCCCATAATGCTTACCATCTCTCCCCTATGGATGTGTAAATCCACCCCTGATAATGCGACCGTTTGTGGAGTCGCTGTCATGCCGTAGTTCTTATGAACAGCTTTGGCTACAATCATGATCTAAAAACCTCCTCCCATATTACTCTTTCCGACTGATCTGTATACGTCTTAATCCGGCTGTGCTGAATCGGTTGAACAACCAGATGAAGATCAGCAATCCGATGATGAGACCTGTCACTTTCAGATAAGGGAACGAAAACTCAACACCCATCCACGCCAGACGCATCAGCATCTCCGAACCGAGCCTTCCGACAACAACACCGCTAATCAACCCAACGAGACCAATCAGACAACCCTCTACCATAAAAATCTGTTTCAACGACTTTTGACTTACCCCCATTTGCCATAACATAACCATATGGGGAAGCCGCTCCTGTACAGACCGGATCTGAACCACATACATGCCGAGCAAGGCCATAAGCATCATGAATGACATAATGTATGAGAACAGCGTGAATTCAGCCTTAACAATCATATTAATGATTGCCTGGTCCTCACCAGGCGTACTCACCGTAACACCGGCTGTTTTTGTAAAGTGGTATTTCAGTGTCTTTATGGAATCTACCGCCGTCACATCTGTATCAGTCAACTGCAACAGCGCAAAGCCTTTGGGATCCCCAGGCCACTTATAAGCCCCGTATGTACTATATTTATTGTAGAGTTCGTCAGTCACCATAAACACGTTTCCATGGAAGCGGTTATCATCACCAATGGCGAAGGTTCCCGCTATCGTGACCACTTCTTCTCCAATCAGGTTCTGCTCTTTACCCCCACCTCTCAGTAAGCGAAGCGGAATCTGATCACCTACTTGGTACGTGCCTTCCAATTTTTCATCCACGAGAACGACAGATGCTTGATCGCTCATAGCCTGAAATACTTCTGCATCGCTCTGAAATTGCGGCGCACGGGAGGTGAGTGGTAATTGGTAGCCTTCCCCTAGCCACTTTCCCCACACAACTTGCGAATATGCCCATTTGTTACCATTCATAGGTGGGGTTACTTCTGTCAGAGTAAGTGCATTGTCAGAAGATGAAACAAATATTCTGTATGTATCCATGTAGGCAGCACTTTGGACGATTTCTTGCACTTCATTCATATTGACTGTAAGCTTATCTTTTTCTCGCTCATCGACATAAGACATATAAGCGTCGGTAGCCATAAAAGAATCTTTTTTGTTTACAGCGGCGTAATCTTCAACATTAGAAGCGAAGCTTAGCATCACAATCAAACAGCAGGACAATACTGTAAACAATAAAACGATGCCGAATGAACGACTAAACCGCATATTCGGGTACTGCGTGCCTAACGTAACAGCCAGACGATCCAACCATCGATGCGGAAAAATGGAGGATGCCTGTTTCAACCAAGGTACAATGAGAAACATGAGATAGGCAATCGATATTATTCCAATAAGCCAACTTATAATTGAACCGAATACTCTAAGATTTAGCCTATCGGCATCTGCAAGCCCCTCTGTTGCAATATAATTGAAATAAATGAATGCCACTGTGACAAGGAGACAACCTAAGATTTTGAGCAGACGCTTCTGTGCCGGATTAACACGATTATCTTCCTTGCCCATTAGGTGCAGAATGGATGTGCGCTTAATGAAACGCCCGACAAAACAAGCGAGAAGTAAGAAAATGATAAACATGGTCAACGCAATCCAGAATGTTGCCGTCACATCCACGTGGGGTTGGATTGGATAGGCGTAAGCGGAATACTGTACCAGTAATTGTTCGATATAAAATACATTAACAGACAGTAATCCGAAACCGAGTACATTCCCGAGCACAACTCCCAAGATGGTAATGACCGCACACAGTAACGTACACTCACTCACGTAGATGACAAAGCAGTTGCGGTTACTGATTCCAAGCGATCGGAGCACGCCAAGATAATATTTGCGCCTTTCTTTCAGAATATTAAACAACTGCGCCAACAACAGAATTCCAGCGAATAAAGAAACAGCGACAAAAAATAAAAATGGAGGCGTGAAAATACTCTGCACCATCGACATATGAGATAGCGCTTCTTTTTTGATTGGTCTCTCAATGAGATCAGTAAAGAAGGAACTGCCTGGTAATGATGAATACATCTTGTCCGTCGCCAGTAAAATACTGTGTGCGCTTGCTACTGGAACGCCGAATATCTGATGCGCAAGCTTATCCGAGAGAATAACTGTCCCTTGTGCCCGCATTGTTCCGCGAAAACCTGTTAATCCGCTTTCCTCTGCTAAATCACGAATAGTTACAGGAACTTCTTGCCCAGCAAACGAGATCACCATTGTATCACCGACACTAAGTCCCAACCGCCGTGCTAGCGGAACCGATACAATAGCTTCTTCTGCTGTCAGGGGATCAGTAGACCACAGCGGTTGTTTCGGCTCTAATTCCCGAGCATTTTGAAAATCAAATCCTAACGCAACGATGCTATCTTCCCTAGCTTCATCATTATTCCCGCTGTGAACGGAAACCACCTGAGACACGTTGGGAAGACTGGTAATATTTCTGGTTTGAAGTTTCGTCTTAATATTATCAATCTGATCCTCAGTCAACTCATGTCCGACACGCGGATAAATCTCTGTACCAATTACACCAAAGTGTTTTTCTTCCCATAGTGATTTGCTATGTGTAATAGATGAAATGACAAAATAACAAGAAAAAATTAGAAAGACACCGATAGACCCTATGCATACAGTGAGTAGCGTTTGCCGAATCCGAGCTATGAAATTTCTGGCTCCCATTTTCCAAAATATTCCCATTGTAACACCAACCTTCTCTTACTGGCGCTTATAATCTTCGTCCACTTCATACAAGCACAATAGTAAATCTAATGATGCTCTTATATATTCCGTAAGACTATTTAAAACGTTTTCGAAAACCAATCTCTAGAGTGAGATCTTCTGCATCTTTCGTATGACGTACAACGCTGTAAACGATTTGAAAAATATAAGTTTGATATCAATCGACAATGTGTTTGAATGCTGCTTGATCTCCAGCTAGCACTTGCCTAATGATTTGTTCATCTTGAATGAATCACTCCCCCTTTCCACCTTTCCCTATATAAATAGACGCTCGTAATACTCCAAACCCTGCACATTTTTTGAATTTTTTTCTAATAATTGAATCAATTTCATAATGCATTAATGTCCCCATGCAATGAGTTTGCAACTCCCCCAACCAAAATCCCGCTCCACCCTACTCCCACAAGGCTTTTCCTCTCCACGACATCTTCCAAAAAAATCCGTTTTCACGCCATGTTTGACTGAAAACCGAGGAAAATCATTGAAAAATTCCCCCATCAAAATCACAAATCGAACCGTAAATGTTTGACGGAAGGGCAAGGGAAAACATGGGGAATAGGTTTGATAGGGAAAAGAAATATTTTAAAAAACCAGAGACTAAATCGAGATAAAGCCAGTGTTGGCGAGGGATTACGAGGATTTTGATTGAGAAAAAAATAGAGGAAGAGATTGAAATAGAAAAGAAAAAGCCGAGTGAATTCAGGAGGTAATGCCTGAATTCAGCTCGGCTTGTCGTTAAACTTTATTAGCTTCGTGCAAGGTTTTAATAGTGGGCTTTAGAGTTTGTTAGATGTAGACAGTTGGGGACACTAAGTGTCCAGTAACATTATAGTTGGTGTCTGAAAAACACAGCATTATCAAGCATTTTCGGGTTTTTAGCTTTATTTGTAACTTACATTATAGTTAGTGTCTGAGAAAAGTGTATTAAACCTGCGATGACATTTAAGTTTGTGTCTGATAATTACATTATAGTTTGTTCATTAATTTAATTTTAAGTTTAAACTTTTCACAAGAAAATGGCTGCAAATTGATTGATTAAAAAGTTTCATCTCGGAATGCGAAAACAAGATTTACAAGTACTCTATACTGTGCTCTGTAAGTGGTACCAGACCAACAGAACTTATAAAAACAGTAATACTAACAGAGTAAGTATTATTAGGATCGCCTCCAATAATAAATAAAATTGGCTCTGGACAATGATAGGATTTATCGTTAGATATTTCTTGCATTTGTTTAATATCTACTAGGCTCATTTTACTGGTAGAAAACGGGTGGAAATGCCACTCCCCAATATAATAGGCTTTTTCTTCTTCCCATTTTTCTTTAAGCCAACTCTTAAGTCCTTTAATCCCACGATGAAATCTAGCTCGCATGTGCCTAGAATCATTCGGGGCAATACTACCTCCGACAATAACTGCTTTATTTAATGAGTCGTCATAGTATCCAGCAAGTATTCCACCAGTTTCATATTTTCCGTAAGAAGAACATTCATTAAGCATTTCAATTAATATCGTTTCTTCAAATTCAATTTCGAGTCCCCGCTCAAGATTTCGATATCTGTGTAACAGCATCTAGAATTCCTCTCTTTGCTTTAATAAAACTCCTGCTGGCAACCCATTCAATTGTTGTTGTTCGTAAACAGCAAATATACTTGATCCCAGATTATTCGGCCACCAAGCTTCCATTTCTTTAATAGCTAATCCTGCCATTGTCCATATGTCATCAAGCCGAGCTGGAAACAATGGATGATAACACCCGATTCCTTCTCTAGGAAAAACTACGTTTTGATTTTCCAATTTTTCAAGTGTAATCCAGGGTTGCAGAAATTGATAAAAATCTTTTTGTGGGAATGGATTTTTATTGGAAAGTAAAATAAACATTCTTCTCGCACCGAAACCAAGAGATATAGATACAAATCTCTTGGGGACGGTCCAATCAAAAGAATACAATAAATTTATTACCGCGTCGCTACCCGTTGTATCAATAATAACGTCATGTTCTTCAAGATGCTCAATTTCATCATCACTAAAATCGGGAAATGAGTTTGTAATTGAACTTGAGCTAATATGTAAATTATTATTATTCAGTTTACGTGATAAGGCAGTCGCTTTATTATGGGTTAATTCTCCTACACCAAGTATATGCCTAGATAAGTTGCCTATTTTTATTTCATCCCCATCACAAATCGTAAGATGAGATATTCCAGTACGTGAAAGTAATTCCCCTATAGATGATCCCAAAGCACCTGCACCTAGTAAGAATACTTTATCCTGTTGAATATTTTTGTTTAAACTTCCTCTACTTAAAATAGCTTCTTTGCTCCAATTTTCAGTGCGAAGATACTTAATCTTCCTTTTAGAATTTAATTCATTTAAGCGATCTCTTGAAAAGTAAAAATCGTTTTTTCTTCTAAAACCCTTTATTTTTTTTGTCCTTTTTGTTAATTGAGAAAATTCCAAAGCAATCCAGTGCATTATCGAATTCTCTTGTCCGATAATTTTAGGTATATTAAATCCAATAAATATAAAATTACGATCTTGTTTTCTAAAAATATCCATTAAACTGTAGATTTCTTTCCAGATATCTAACTTGTGATCCTTACAAACAGCCTCTAATTCTCCAATTGTTGTAGGATAAGACCATGGCTTTAAAATAGGTTTGAAACGAAGAAACAACCATACTCCAATATAAAGACTTGAATCCGAGGAATTATTAATAAGGTTACCCCAATTATAGCTTTGCACTTCATCTTTTTTACCGTTCAAAAAATTTGTTGCAAATAAAGTATTTGGAAATTCCTTTAGTTTCTTAATTGAAAGATACCCTGATCTAGATTTAGTTGAAGTCCACATTTCGAGATGATGACACTCTTCAGCAAAAGTAATCGTTTCATCATTTCCATTTAAATAGTGAAGATGAGGTAATTCGAAATGATCTCCTGGATTGACCAATTCGTTTTTAGACGCTGCAATCAACCATTGATATAGCCTTTGTACATGCCAACTCATACGTTGATCTGCTGTTAGAAGTTCCTCACTATCCGATAATAATTCAAGGGAATTATCATCCCAATCGGTACATATCTTTCCCCATCTCCATGGGTAGTCCCCTATTTCAATATTATGATTTTGGTGTTGATATGTAAGATTTATACCATTATCTCTATCAGGATATATGCTAATAGGACCCCGAGGATATAGGGGATCTATTAGCATATACCATTGCGTATAATTCGGAATTTGAGACTCACTGGTTCCAATCTCAGTTATACTGAAATGAAGTACCCATTTTTTCAATTTGGAATGCCAGATTAACTCATCTAATTGTTCAAAACCTTTTAGAATCTCAAGTTGATTACATCCAATTTGTATAGACTGTGTCGTTTCGGCTTCACTCATCCAAAACGTGCACCTTTCAGATCAGATATTGTGTCTGCTCTTTTAGAGAACCCACTTGAATTCTCGTTTACGCTATTATTGTTACTTGACTCTGACAATGGAAACTTTGAACCAAATAGTTCATTCCATCCCTCAGCACTTTCTTTAACAGTGGTTGCATCCGTAGCCTTACGTGCAATAATTGCAGCATTCTGAATAAGTTTATAAAACTCCTCATACTCTTCATCTGTAACTCTGGCCATAACATCATGATCTGGTACACCATGATCTGGCATAACAGGTTTTGCTGGATAATTACTCACAATTCCTTCAAGAACTTCTGTTACTCCTTGGCCAACGGTTTGAATACTATCAGGACAACAAAGACCAATTAAATGTTCAAACGGATACCCCTTTGGATATTTAGGAATATCATTAATCCTTCTCCACCATTTCAAACTTTTAACTACGTTAACATAATGACCATTACAAGATTTATTTTTATCTCGTGTCCATTTAATTTGGGCTAGTGGATCTGTCTGTTTCCACTCTTTAGAATCCCTGTCGGGAATCCAAAGAGGAACAGTCTTCCACTCTGCTTCATTTTCATTTGAACTGGTTTGGAACACTTGGTTGGTTTGCATAAACAAATCACTAACTTCCCAAGATTTTTTCAAATCCCATGATTGTAATTCATCAAGTGCTCTCATATCAGTTACGCTTGCTGATTCTAATATGCCTTCTTCGCTCTCAGAGGGAGCTGCTGTTATAACCACATCTAAGTCTACATAACTTAATGAAATTCCAATAGATCTTCCTTGAATCTCATACTTTCCTGCATAATACTTTTCCATAAATGGCACAAATTCTTGAAGAGCGTCCTCAGGGTTGCTGTATTCTTCCATACTAAGTCTAGTAACTACAATTACATCAACATCTGATCTACTATCGCCTTTAGGGCGCACTGCTGTAGATCTTCTATAACTTCCTTGTAGAAATGTGCTCACAATAGCCTTTGATAACTTTTCATCAGCGTTTAACCTTGACCTTAATGTTGTGTGTCCTTTTTTAAGATCATTTAATTGATTCTCAGTTAATCGAATTTCTTTCAAAAACCTGGCGAAGTACGTTGGTATATTCATAGAGATCCTCCAATCAAAATTATAAAGGTAGAGTAAAAGAAGGAGAGTAGGAGCCATCACCTGTAAAGTCATGCTCATAACAAACAATATTTGGTATGTTTCCAGCTAACTGACCCAAGAAAAAAACAAATCCACCCGGAGCAGCAATAAACAAATGTACTATTCCCTTTCGTTGTATCGGATTTCTTTTATCTAGTGATCTTATCACCTGTTCTGCTAATAACCATGCGTGTGTACCATCTCTTACTGACTTACCCCCTACAGACTCTAAGGAAAAATGATAATAAGTTTGGATATCAAGCCCGTTTTGCTCGACGTGCCATTCAACATGTGACTTAATATCTCGTGTTATGCTTATAGAAACTATCGTATCACGAATTCTCTCTAAATCATTTAATGGAACAGATTCGTACTCCTCCTTAAATGATGTGTACTCCGTGTATTCTGCTGATTGTATATCTGGTATCCACGCTACTAAGCCATTTCCGCGTTGTACAGGATATACTTTAGTACCTGATTTTGGATTTAACCACATGCCAGCAGCAAATGATATCGATAGATGTGCATTAAATTGAACATAATAGGCATTGCCCTGCTGAAACGTCTGTTGGATAAAGGCCTTAACTGCAGAAGCCACATCTTCATTCCAAGTTATGTCACTTTTCAATAGTCGATCATTAAACTGATGACTAATACAAAGTAGGTGTTCAGTCTCATCTTCCAAGCTTTCAGTAAAAGGAACAAAGCTCCGTATACCAACAGCGATTTCATCATTAACGATTAACGGTGGACCATAATATAACCCTTCTGTTTTGCATATCTTAATAAGATTGGGTTTCGTAAAGTTCTTTACTCCTTTTGCTGCACAACTAATAACTAAATCATTATAGGGATTTGTGAGAGCTCTATCATTAATAGGAGTTAACCCTGCTAGCTTTAAGCTATTGTTTAAATTCTCCTTAATAAATCGCGAAATTCCTGGCTTGCTATGTTGAATACGAATACTCCGTAAGATTTGTATCAGCTCAGCGTCTTCTTGCAATCCTAAGTGCTTCATTATTGCTATTCTTGCTTTAGCCATTGCACTTCTTTGTCTTCCATCAAAAAGTAAATCTATATTTAATTTGTTATGGTGATTATCCAGCAACTTTTCAAGAAGATCCCCTTGCTTAATATTCCACGGGGTTACTAAATTAAATCTTGCGTTTGTATATCCACCTTTTATAGCTTCTTGGACTCTCTGAAGAAATGAATAGGTTACAGCATTAATAAAGGAAGGTTCAATTAAATCCAAAAATTCAATTGATTCTGAATTCTTGACATGATACTTAACTTGATATACATCCATGTTTATCTCACTAAGATCATAATCTCCAACAAGAGGTTTATCGTACTCAACTACGACATCATCAAGAGATTTAATACGATTATCCTCATAAAAAACTTCTTTAATATTTGAACTTTTATGTAGCATCTCTGATGCATACAACCAGAAATATAGATTTTGATATGTTATACCAGCATGTATGGCGTCAATTGCTTTTCCCATTTTCCACAATCCTATTAACAAAATTAGAGAACATTAGTTCACTAATTCTATTATCTCATATTTCCATAATTTGTTCAATTGATATAAGAAGCGTTGGAATTCGTCCAACGCCTTAAAGGAAACTGCCCCCTGGACCTGACACACATCAAAACACCTTCAAGAAATGTAAATCATGTCGTAAGATATAAATACAATTTATTGATGTATTTATTATGGGAACCAGAGTGAGTTATTCAATAGATCTGAAGATGAAAGCAATTGAAATGAGGATTCCAGGCGTCCCTGTTGAACAGATGATAAATGAATTGGATATCTACAATCTAACACAACTTAGAACGTGGATACTTTGGAATCGTGAAGGTCAACTTCATCGTTAGGGCAGACTGTAGGGAAACAATACACATATGGTAAGCAATACTACGTATACTTTATATTTCATAGAATACTCTTAAATCGGCTTATCCCTTCAAGCTCAACACCTTGATATAGACTGCTCACACGAATGTATAAGCTTCTATTAATGTGTTTGTGTAGCTGTTATATTTTTTTCAACAAGATATTATATTTATTACCATGGAACTAATTAACAATATTATACGTATCATTAATAAACATAATTGGAGTGATAATATGAGTTCTCTTTCAACAGATTTTTTGATTAAAGAAACCAGGTTATTTAATTATTTTAAAAATGAGTTAACGGAAAAGCACATTTGGATAACAGGTAAGTCCAAGTTTTTTTTAATTCTTACTCTGTTAAGTATTGTATCAATATTGGTCGGCACGATAGGCCAACTATTTGGAATAGGTAAACTCACCTCTTTAGTTTTTATTATACTAGGAGTTATCTCCACTTTCGTCTTTACACGCATTTCGGATTATTTGTCAATAAGCTATGCTCTAACACAATATCCTGAATATTCACCTCTACTCAACAAATCATTAATAAAACGTACTAATAAAAAAACTTTTCTTAGAGCGTACAGAAGTGACAAATTAAATGAGAAGCTTTTAGAACCAGACTTACATAACTTAGACATCGATACACTAATTGACTACTATAAAAACTCTAGTGATACTCTAACGACAAAGAAATGGTGGCCAGTTACATTAACAGCTGTTATAGCTTTTCCCGTTTGGAGCGAAACTGTAGCTATACTAATTAGTAGTGGAAGCATATTAGAAGAAAAAATAGCGTTGGCTTTGGTATTACTTGTAGTATCATTCTCTATAACTTTTTTAATTTCTTCAGTAAAGACAGCACTAGAATCAATTTTACTAGTGGAGTCAAGTGAATTAAGTGAAATGGCTAAGCTTTTAGAATTGATTAAGATTGCTCGTTCAAACTCTACTAATATTCCACAATAATAGCTCTCTTTAAGAAGCATGATTTCTTAAAGTATTTAGTCATTACTACTGGGGTAGCATCCATATATGGATGCTTAATGCCAAGTTCTTAAGCAATCCATATGGACTTTTCTAACGACAAAAGTGGTCGTTGCACACAGATATCAGCCATTCTATTAATCAATTCACAATATTATAAATATTTCCTATAATGTTCGAACAGAGTATGGTAAATCCGTACGTTCTTCCATCCTTTGTATCATTTTAACCAGCCCAGTAATTTTATTATCATGCACTTAAATGAACTATTGATAATTCACCCCGATATTCCCCTTAAAAATGACTAACGGCTTCGCCCCTAAATAACACAGGCGAAGCCGTCAGCTATAGATCTTTTTCTGTATTTCTAAATGCTAGTATTTTCATTCCAACCAAAAGGGAATACTTGATAAAGATGAGTTCATCATTCGATTACATTAAAGTTAGTTCCTTGTCTTTACTCTATAACAATATGAATTTAACTCAATTGTTCTTGTTTTAATTCGATCTTAACTGATTCCTTAAAGTACTTTAATATATTCTGTTCTTCATCACTGGATATAAGCTTCACACATATCAGATTCACTTTAGCTCTGGAACATGCAACATATACAAGTTTCTGATTCTTATGTCTTTTTATTTCATTGTCTTCAGTAGAATCAAAAATTGATTTAAAATCATAAGCATTCCAAAAGTATTCATCTAATACAACTAGTACGTTATCAATACCTGAACCTTTTGTCTTGTGCATCGTGATATATTGAGTTTTTTCATTCATATATTTGTAATAATTAATTATTTCAACAAACTTTATCTTATTTGAAAACAAATCAACGTAAAAGTTTTCTTTCAATATGTTTTTCTGAAGCTCCTTAAATTCATCTTCCTCCCAATCACTAGTTATCCTACTCATTCTCGAATAAGTATTATTTCCATCCTTATATAAACCTTTGAATTTTAAGTATTCAGCATTTTCCTTTAGCTCTAATAAAAATGTATCTTTTCTATTCAAGTATTCAGAATACTTATCACTTTTATTTAATAGTTTCAATTCAAAAGCTAATTCTAATGTAGCAAAAGCACTTTTATCTGATTTAATTATTCGATTAAAAACCCCTTTTATTCTCAATTTATCTTCAACATTCCTAATGTAATATCCATATTTTTGAATTTTAGAAAGCACAAAATTATAATTCTTACATTCATATGCGTTGCAGAGCTCAGTTAAATCAAATAATTGTAAAGACATTAAATGATTATCAATAATCTCCTTTGGATCAGAATATCTTGTACTAAATACATCATAAAGATTTTCGAAGCCAGCTTTACCAGATATAGATTTATTTGTTAACATAAGGTTTCTAAGATCGTTTTGATTTTCATTAGCTTCTTCAATTAATATATTTAAAGCCCTTAAATAATCGCTTTTATCATCTATACTACTAAATACATTCGGTTTATTATTATATATGCCATAATAAAGCTTGACACTCCCTTGTCTATCCTCCATCGTTTCAAGTATGGACTCCGTATTTACTTTAAAGGCTACTTTCTGTTCCAAATTATCGTTTCGTAACTGATTAATAAACTGTACAACTTGCTCTGAGCATCTATAATTATCTTCTTTAATAATTTTTGTTAAATAGTTTCCTTTAATATACTCTTCAACATCACCAATACCATCCTCATAAATAGCCTGCATAGAATCACCAAACAATCCTATAACTGTTTTCTTTTTATTAGGTAGCATCTTAAGAAATATATCAATGATTTTTTTGTTTGTATCTTGATACTCATCAATGAATATAAAATCGTACTTATCCTGTAGTATTTTTCCTAATACTTTGTACTTTTCCAAGAGCATATATGCAATCTCAATTAAGCTATCATGACCATATGAAAGTTCGTTTAAGTTATCAAAACTGGTTTCATTGTATCTAATATAATTGTAATTTTTATCCTCTATTTTCTCTAATATTACATTATTGAGCATATCAATTTTATTATTTAATATTTCGTTATAGTATTCAGGACTTTTTTCATACTCCTTTTTCCCTTCCACTTTACTAGCATTGTCTTTAGCCACTGTAAACAATCTAGCTGCATATTTAGAGTGAATTTTTTTATAGTTCTCATGTTCCGCTTTCTTTTTTTGTTTATCATCTTCATAAATTTCAACAACATTTTGTTCTACTTTATTTAATTTAAAAATCCCAAAAATTATTTTATGTACATTTTTTTTATAATCCTTTGTTATAGCGTTTAAAAATGAGTGTATTGTGCTAATTGTATACTGCTCACCCACTCTTGATTTAATTTCATCAACTGCAAGATTCGTATGAGTAATACATGCGATTTTTTTATCCGGGTAATGTTCTGATATATATTCTAATAGTTGTTTTAATGTTTCCGTTTTCCCACTCCCCGCACCGCCTTGTAATACAAAGTTTTGATTTTCATTGATACATTTTTTGATTTTGTTAAGTGGTGTTATTTCGCTATCCATGATAATCCTCCTTTAATATAGGAAGGAATATTCCAGTCAACTTCATTATCCGTTAGTGCTAGATAAAGTAAAGAGGAAGCGAAATTAGATTTTTTTTCTAAAATAGTGTCCGTTAATTCATATATATTTGTAATGTCGTCTAGTCTCCTTCTATTCTTTATTCCTTGTAATTCATCTCTTTTCTTTTTCATAATTTCCAAATTACAATTAATAAATGCATCTTCAAAACTTCTTCCATGATAATCTCCATCTTTTTCTTGGTATGCTATTTTAATGTACTCATTGTAATCTAGTAATGTATTATTTATTAATCCATTAAGCCATGCTTTGAATTCCAGTGTTTTAAGTTCACTAGGTGCTTTGAAAAAATGCTTCAATGTATAATTACTTGTATTCTGAGCTTTGGATACTTCACAAGCTGTATATTTAGTTGTATCAACACCATTTTTATCTTTAATTACTTTTCTTTCTGTCGTATCTATATCTGTAATTATTAATGTTTTAATGCCCAAAAATTCAAGGAATTCATGAAATGATTTTGCGTTTGCACCCACCTCTAATATGGAAATATTCTGCGAATTCAGTGGCTGGTATGATTTATCCAATGCAATATTCTCTTCATCGAATTTATTAATAAAAAACGGAAGAAGCATCTTTTCTGTAGTACCTTCCACGAATATTATCTTACTAGCGAAGAACAATTCTGCCGATTGAATTGTTAAATATTGCTCTAAAAACTTAAAATCCTCTTCGTTACTATACTTTTTGCTTAGCTCTTCATGAAAATTCTTAATTTCAATATTTTCATTTTTATTTTTATATTCTTTTTTCAATAGATATCTAATATCCTTAAAATCACATTGTGATACGATATGTGCTGAATGAGTAGTAATTACTGTTTGGAGATTTTTTATATCCGATAATATATCCTTTATTTTTCTTGCAAAGATATATTGCATTTGCGGATGCGTATGCGCTTCAGGTTCTTCAATAAATAGTAAGTTGATATCTCGTTTATCTCTAATAAAATTATCTTTTTTAATTTCTATTGTTAATAATAAATATAATATATTCATATAACCCAAACCATTTAAGTGCTCGGGTAAATAATTATTATCTTGGCCATACACGACTTGTGATGAATTTTCGAACAACTCTTTCGATTGAATATTTGATATAACTTGCAAGTTTTGTATGTTTAAGAATTCTTTCGAACTTTCTAGAAATGATTTAAAAAACTCACCATAATTAGGATCTAGTTTGCTATCCATTTCAATCATTAATTCATTGATTTTTGTAAAATCATCACTTACGTTTTTATTTCTGTTATTAAAAAATTTTGTTGTCAATATTGATAACGCTTTTTTACTTTGTTTATTTTCTTCAGAGCTAGATACATCGCGTTTTGCATGTATTATTTGAAAGTTTATCAATTTCTTAATTGCCGTCAAATCTTTCTTTATCAGTTTGTATCTATTGATACTTTCTAAATTATTATAATCTTCAAAAACATATACTTCTTCTTCCAGATAGTTTTCAATATTTTTTGTTATGAACTTTTCTTTATCTTTTTCACCGATATTTGAAAGATCTTTTAAAAGTCTACTTTTATTTATAGAGCATTCAAACACTATATTTACAGTATTAATCTCTGGTTCCAAGTCTAAGATAAACTCTGAAATATACTCCAAGTCATCCTCTTCACTGTATTCAATTTCTAATATCATTCGAATAGATAATTCATTTACATCTGTGCTATTATCAATTTTATTTATGTTATCTCGGATAGATAAAGAAAAATCATTGTAGTTAAAGCGAATTTGCGAAAAGAACTTTTCAAATAAACATAGGAATGATGTTTTACCACTATTATTTCTACCAATTAATAATGACAAGTCTTTTTTAAGATCGAGAGTTGTATCATTTAATAATCTAAAATTTCTCATGGTTATTTTACTAATAAACATTATCACACCTCTTATTCTGATTTATGTTATTAACAGACTTAATTGAAGAGATTGTAAACTACTATAGTCTTTTAGATTCGACATTTTTTTACAAATACCTTTTCTAAATATTAGACCCTTGTCCTGCTATTTTATAGTCAGTTTTCTGCATTGTACATTTACAGAAATGTTTACATAAGACCACAAAATAAAAATTCATTAAATTTTTAATTGTTCTCATGATTCTTAGAGGTTCTACTCTGAGTATTTGTATGATACATTATATTCCAAGATAATAAACCATCGTCTTATAGTAATCAAAATATATGAAGTTTAAAGGGAGGCATTATGGACAATTCCATAAGCAAAGATTCAATTGTAGCATTTCTAGACATTCTAGGATTTCGTCAAATGATTCAGTCTCAATCACATGAACGTATGATGAGAATCTATGACATGAAAATAACTCAAAACATGGAGGCCATCAATAAAATTCGTGAAGTAAACCCAAATTTTAATTTTCCAAATGTTAATTATCTAAACCTCTCGGACAGTATCATACTTTGGGTGGACAAGAATGATCCGTTTTCAATATACTTTCTAATAACATCTGTAAGAGAACTAATGGTCAATTTTTTAAGGAATGGAATGCCTCTTCGTGGTGGTATCGCTTCGGGTGAACTCGCAGTAAGAAATAATACTGCTGGTCATATGAATGTAATTGGAATGGGATTGACAAAAGCCTACGAAATAGAGGGAAATCAGCAATGGTCAGGATGTATTTTAAGCGATGAATGCATAGAGGTTCTTAAGAAAGACGAGGAATTGTTTTATACACTTATAGATAATAAATATATTGTTGAATACGAAGTGCCTAAGAAGTCAGGTAACATTGAAAAGAACTTCGTTATTAATTGGTGTAACGCTGATGAATTGGACAATTATCATAGAGGTCATCTAAGAGATAGATTCCAGGATCATGGAAAACCAATATCTAATTGGGCTGCACGTGTGAAATACGACAACACCCTTTCCTTCTTTGAAGCATATAAGCCTAAAAGGAACCTGTTTCCATCAAAATGAGTCTTCTACAAAATAAAATCTGAGATGCCTCACTCCCACAAGTCATCTCAGCCTTACTATTCCCCTTCCTACTAAACCTCTCTGAACGCCATGTTTGACTGAATTTAGAGGAGAATTCATGGGCGTGAGGTCTTAGATAAATCATAACTCGAACCGTAAAATTTTGACGGTAAGATCGAGGAAGAGATCAAAATAAAAAAGAAAAAGCTGAATAAAATCAGGAGGAATGCCCTGAAAACAGTTCTGCTTGTGATAGTACTCTATAAACTTACTGCCTGCTTTTAATGGTGGGCGTTAGAGTTTGTTGGATGTTAACACCAATGTTCAGTGACATTATAGTTGGTTCCTAAGAAACCTAAATTTAATTTCTAATATTTGTGCTCATCAATTTTATTTTCTTTAAATATCAAACTGGTAGCACTACATCCCGAACATAGTTTCTGGGATAGTTTGGACTTTTCACAATCTTTATGACATGCCTATTGAATTTGATATGTACTATCTCTTTTGATTCACTATCTATCAGAATGTCAACATTAAATTGGATAAAATCACAAGTTCCGTTGTTTAAATTCCAAAGTTCTTAAATAGCCTCATGTTCTGTGAATTTGAATATTGATGAGCCAATGAACATACTCACCAAGTTCAAGAACAAGCTACTCAAGTGAAGAGAAGTATGATCCCTTAGTGAATTCTGATTTCAATATCTTTAATACTCTAATCTTATTGATTTTTCACTATCATGAAAATCCGTTTCTTTAATCCACAAAGAATCTTGACTATTTGTACTTAACCCCAATTTTAGAGCATCAATTATCGCGGTCTTCCCAGCATCATTTTCTCCAACTATAACATTTAAATGGGGATTGAAAGTTACTGTTATCCCAGGCTGTCCACTTTACTTCTCCCCGAATTTTCTCCAATTCCAGATATTAACCGTGTCTAGATACATTGATATTCACCCTTTTCCGCTTTTACTTTTGATTGACATTTACATAAAGTATATAATGAATAAAAATCACTAATCGCAACCACATATCAATAAATATCCTTACTTTTATTCCCTAAGAATTATATCTAAGAATAGAGAACAATATAGTGTTTTGAGACGATGTCCACGTTCTACGCCGAAACATTTGAATCAACTTTATACCCAACACTGTCGACAATTCGACGTTCCAGATCGATGTTTTTCAGAAAGATTTTTTATTATGATTTTAATGAACTATAAACTACACCAAATAACTTCAAATTCAATTTAATTGAAAACAGTAAAGCTATAAAACTCGTCATCACTACAAACGGTAGTATCTTCCAAGTTATGAGCAACAAAAGGGATAATAAGCTAATAACAATGAGTGCTATAAAGTTAAATCCTCCTAATGCGCAAAATAATAAGTAGTTACTATTGGAAAAAATTTCAGACACTTGTCTAGGCATTTTATAAGTTGGAACCTTAAAAGGAGGCAACATAATATCAGAGCCACGCGATATCGTACACTTCAATGATATTTCAGTCCCGTAAGTAACATCAAATAACCCCGATAAATTCTTGTTAACTAATATGATATAATTACTAAGATTATTTTCCTCTCTATATATCGTAACTTTTAATTGTTCCCCGTCAATGTTCATATATCCTTCACGATTAAGCTTTAAGTTCTTGTTATTAATTTTACTTTCAAACATACAATTCAGAGAAAGTTTTCCTTTAAAAAAACTCATCTTAGTGACTATTAAATTATAACTCTCAGATATTACTTCAACACCTTCTAACTCGATACTTCTCATGTCCCCCCAATAACGAGAATATTTATTAGGAAATAAAAAGCTAATACCACAACTCCGAAGAAATTTCTTAAATGATAAATCTCTTTGAGCTTCTTCCCCCCATCTCTCTAGTTCATTAATAACCCATAGCTCGTTAAACAACCAAATCTCAGTAAACAGCATTCTAGTGAATTCAACTATTGAACTAAATCTTACCTTATGCTTATACATAAAAATAAAAACTAAAACCATAACAAAAAGTCCCATGCACAAAAAGAGCAATAAATTATATGCTACGATTTTAAACACAACTATCATTTAATTTCTCAACTCTTTTCCACAAATCAAAGTATATATTCGCCATAATGAAAGAAAAAATATATTCTATTGATATAACTAGTCATGAGTCCCCCCTGAAACTAGTATATTTATGCAATGATGGTTGCCTTTTAAGACACATGCTTTGCTCGAATTATGTCCACAAATGATTCAGAATCAATTCCCTTTTTTATTTGGACATTACTGTGGCCAATCCAGTCAGTAACACATGTTAACCGTTCTTTATGAATATCCGTATACAAAGAGAATTTCTCATATTTTCAGCATATCTCCCTTACAAAAAACAGATATCCGGACTTTGCATGTTTCCAACCAAATACCCATCCAACTCCTTCGAGCGAATTCGAAGAAGCTATTGATTCAAGAACATTCCATAATCCTTTGTACTATTTGGTCATAATCCCCTTAAAATCTTTTTACGTTAATACCCCAATCTATAAATGTTAGTCTAAATATGTACAGAATTGCTTGAATAAAGATGTACAGTTTTGACGACATGCTACATACTTGTCTCAAGGGAGAGATGAGTATGTACATGACGTTGGATGTTCAAACGGAATTTGAGATTCGTAGTTTACTAGACTTACCTAAATTCAAATCATTAATGGAGAATCTTAAAATGAAAATCAATAGAAGTCAATTAGCTAGAGAGTTAGACGTAGATCCCCGTACTATCCAGAAGTATCTCGATGGATTTACAAAAAAAACAACGAAAGACAAGGGATCTAAGATCGATGAGTATTACGAGATCATTGCTGCTTTGCTTTCTGAAGACAGCAAGCAAGTCTTCTATTACAAGCGTGTGTTATGGCAATATCTGAAGGATAATCATGGGTTGGATTGCTCTGCCTCTGCTTTTAGAGCGTACATTGCTCGTAAGCCAGCGTTTGAAGCTTACTTCAAACAAGGACATCGCCTTCCGTCACCACAAGGAACCATTCGTTTCGAGACGGCACCAGGCGTACAAGCTCAACTAGATTGGAAAGAAAACATTCGCTTTGAAACTCGCGAGGGTGAGCAAGTAGAGATCAATGTTGCCGTGTTGCTACTATCCTATTCACGTTTTCGCTTCTACCATATGAGCATTACGAAGTCACAAGCCGTCTTAATGTCATTCTTAACCGAGGCTTTTGAAACCTTAGGCGGTGTGCCTCACGA